>JAFMFB010000058.1 GCA_017856435.1 Burkholderiaceae bacterium | reverse complement strand
GCCCAGGGCCAGAAGGACTGACCGCATCAAGTGGGGCCAATTACAGCCGGGCTAACCTTTTCAAGGCAGTTCTCAGCGTCTCGTCCTGTTTGGCAAAGCAAAACCGCACTACATTCTGATTGAAGCCATCACCGTAAAAGACAGAAAGCGGTATGGCGGCCACACCAATTTCAGAGGTCAGCCATTTACAGAACTCCACTTCGCTCAGATCGCTGACCTCGGAGATGTCAACACACTGAAAGTAGGTTCCTTCGCCGGGCAACATTTTGAACCGGGTTTGTTTCAGCCCTTCCCGGAACAAATCTCTTTTGGCACTGTAGAAGGCTGGAAGGTTGAGATAGGGTCCTGGGTCGGCCATGTAGTTCGCCAGACCATACTGAACAGGGGTGTTGACCGTAAAGACATTGAACTGATGAACTTTTCTGAATTCGGCGCTTAATGGCGCAGGAGCGGCGACAAATCCAACTTTCCAACCGGTCACATGGTAGGTTTTTCCAAAACTTGAAACGATAAAACTGCGCGATGCAAGATCGGGGAAACGAGCGGCACTTTCATGAGCCCGACCGTCATAGACCATGTGTTCATAAACTTCGTCAGAAATCAGGAGAATTTCGGTCGGCGCCAGGATTTCCTGTAGCCTGAGCATCTCTTCCCGAGTCCACACCATGCCGCTTGGGTTATGGGGGGAATTCACAATCAATGCCCTGGTCTTGGGTGTAATGGCCGCTGCAATCTTGTCAAAGTCGGGGCGGAATGTGTGTGGCGTCAGTGGCACACGCACAACCTTGCCGCCGGCTACTTCAATATTAGGCACATAGCTGTCGTAGCATGGCTCGAGCACTATCACTTCGTCGCCTGGGTGAACGATGGCAAGAATGATGGTCAAAATGGCCTGGGTTGCACCAGCCGTGATGGTGATTTCGGTGGCTGGGTCATAGTGATGGCCGTACAAGGTCTGAATCTTGTCGGAAACTGCATTTCTGAGTTCGGCAACGCCGAGCATTGACGGGTACTGATTCAGGCCCTTATGCATGGCATCGGCCACAGCATTCACCAGTCGAGGGTCGCAATCAAAATCCGGAAATCCCTGTCCAAGATTGACGGCTCCTTTTTCGCTGGCCAAGGCTGACATGACTGTGAAAATCGTTGTACCGACATTGGGTAGACGGCTTTCGATCACGGGTACATGGGGGTGTCTCATAAGTTCGGTAATTTGGGGGTGATATGGAATTGATTCAGTCGGGCGCTAGATTCGTCAAATTTCATCCGGAGAATTTGTTTGGCGTTGCGTAGAGAATTGCGCCATTCAAAGCGAGTAGTCGGCGGGGTGTCCGGTCATGGCTTTAAGCACCAGATCCCTGGTCAGTCGTTCGCTTAAGAGTTCAGCAAATTGGTAGACAAAGTTGCGCAAATAGGCCCCCCTCTTGAAGGCAATCCGAGCAACATTTTGACCAAAAATATGTCCCAGCGGCCTGACAACCAAAGCCCCGTTTGTTGAAGGTGTGGCGATATCGCGCACCGCCATTTCAGCGGCAATTCCTACGCCAACCCCGAGTTGTACATAGGTTTTGATCACATCCGAATCAATCGCCTCAAGAACAATATTGGGATTCAATTGGCGTTGGGCGAAGGCTTGATCTATACGGGTTCGTCCTGTGAAACTTGGGTGGTAGGTGACGAGAGCCTCGCCAGCCAGATCGTCCAGGGTGATGCGTTCCTTGTCTGCAAAGGCATGGCCAGTCGGAACCACCAACATATGCTGCCATTCATAGCAGGGCAGGGTGACCAACTCGTCATAGTCCGACAGTGATTCTGTGGCAATGCCAATTTCAGCCACTTCATCAATCACCATTTGAGCTACTTGTTGGGGCGTGCCCTGATGCAGGCTGAGGCTGACCTTGGGACATAAAGTACGTAGCTTGGCAACAGGCTCTGGCAGCACATAGCGCGCCTGCGTATGGGTTGTGGCAATGGACAGGGTGCCGCTATCCTGAGCGCCAAAATCTTCTCCAATTCGTCTCAAATTGCCGACCTCCCGCATGATCAACTCTATGCTGTGCAACACATGCTGGCCTGGTTCGGTAATTCTCTTGAGTCGCTTGCCGTGACGGGCAAAGATTTCTATGCCCAGCTCTTCTTCCAACTCGATGATGGCTTTGGAAATGCCAGGCTGCGAGGTATGCAGTGACTTGGCTGCCTCAGTCAGGTTCAGGTTTTGACGGGCAGCCGCTTGTACAAAACGAAACTGGTGAAGGTTCATTAGAAGTTGTCTCTAAAACTTCCTTCTATTATGCCTTTTGGTTCTTAGGATCCGGGCAAATAGTCAGCTAAACGGCCATGGATGCTCTCGATACCAGGCTCTTGAGGCAAATTCAAGCATGGGCAAGTCACCCTTTGAATCACCGTAAGCATGAATCGGCGGTGAAAAACCATCAGGGTATCGGGCCAACAACCACTGGCGCAATCGGGCAACCTTCTCGGGTCCATGACAATTAGGGGTACTCATTCGTCCTGAGTAGGTGGTGGAATCCACTTCCATCTCGGTACATAAAACGGTGTCGATAGACAAAAAACGCCCGGCTTCATGCAGGTAAAAACCTGGGGAGGCACTGACGATGATGCAGACATGGCCAAGTTGTTGGTGATGACGTAATTGTTTAAGCCCCCAATCATTCAATAGCGCAGGTAGACGCTCTTGGATGAAACTTTGTGCCCACCCCTGAACAAGTTGCCTGGATTTGCCCGCCATCGCCAGGTGTAACAGCTTTGCCTTAGCCAAATGGTTGTTGATCAAGCCAAATACGTAGGCAATCAGCCATGGGCTGCAGCGAACCAGGAGCCATAGATAACGCCACCTGCCAAGGCTGTACGCTAGAAACGGGCCCAAAGTATCACGCCGAGTCAAGGTGCCGTCAAAATCAAAAGCAGCAACGACAGAGCCTGAAGGCATCTCGGTGTTCATCGCGGGCACCTGATGTGGCCACAGTAGCGGAGGCAAAATGGGCATCCAGTCATAGGAAGCCAATCAGGGATGTTGTAGTACTGCTGGTAGATACCTGCCAGGACGCCTTGCCGATAGGCATTGAAATTGAAGTTTCTACCCTCGACCCCGTGAAAGGTGACACCACTTTGCTTGAAACTCAGCGGGTTTACCGATTCAAAATAAGGTCGAAATCGATCCAGGTCGGGCGGGTCAGAATCTGACACGAGGATGCGAATTGTCTGGCCCTGATAAATCGAAAAATCTACCAGCAAGTCATCCTGGCGCGCATGGAATTTCCCCTGACCAAATACGGGAACATAACGTCCCAGGGCGTAACCAAATACTGCCGCCGGCGCATAGCCATCAGCCATGAGCACGGTATCGGTCGATACGGCTTGGTTTAGCAATTCAGTCGTTTTGAAGGCACGCACCAGGCTGTAATACCGGGGCTTGCCTTCCCATTGTTCAAGCGTCGTCATCGCCACACCAGCAATGACAGCCACATGTAGCGCCGTGAAAAGGGCCAAACCTTGTGCACATCGTTTGAGAACATGCACTGGCAGGGCTATCCCAAGAATGGCGAATGCCACCGGGTAAAAAGCCAGTACCCAGTGCAGACCCACAACCTTTTTGAATGACAAAAGGGCAAAAAATATTAGGGGGACTACCAGCAAAACCGCCAGCAGTGGCTGCTGTCGAGCACTGTTTACCAGCAGACTTCGGTGTTTGATGCCTAACCAGAGCACTGTGGGAGAAAGCAGATAGACCAGCAGACCCAGATAGCTAAGGGGTTTGTGCCACGCAAAGAATGCATCCTGATTGCGATTGATCGCATTGAACATGATGTTGGCCCATCCATGTTCCATGTTCCACCATAAGTTGATCAGTGGACCCGGTAGAGCGCATATAACCAATACAGCAAAGAAGTGCAGTCGTTGCCGCTGGAACAACACGAAGTAAGCGAAGTAGGCAAGACCCAGCACCACTGAAAAATATTTTGAGAGAAATGCGCAACCCAGCGTCAATCCGGACATTGCGTAAAGAATCAGGGTTCGAACATCTGTTGACTTTTGCTGCTCGGCCCGAATCAATATAGCCATCGAAGCGATAGACCAGAAAATCAGGGGCGTATCGGTTGTGATCAAAGTGTTGTACCAGTTGATTGGTGCCAACCAGATCAAAAGAAGGACCCAAGGCGCTTTTTCGGGGTGGGCGGGTCGAAGGGCCCACCAAAGAAAAAGTCCAATCGCGACTGGGAGGAATACCACCGGCAAACGAATGGACCAGATGGCGTCGCCCAGTACCAGCCTCATGAGCGCAATCAGCCACCCCACCATGGGCGGATGGTCGTAATAGCCCCAATCGAGATAAACCCCCCACCAGTAAAAGAAGGCTTCATCGCCAGTAATAGGCAGCGAATTTGCGATCCAGAGGCGAAGGAGCATGGAGCCCAATGCTGCAGCCCACAACCATCGTTGGATCGCCAATGAGGGGGAGGGAGCCACGGATTGCATTAGCGAAAGCTGATATCTTGACGAATAGCTGCACTATAAAGGAGGGCCACCAAACCCAGCGCAACAGCCAGCCAGAGAGTCAGCAAACGCACCAGCACGGTAATGGTCAAGGCCTGTCCGAGGCCAGCTCCAGCAGCCATAAAAAAGCCGGTAAGCAGGGCCTCGGTCCCCCCAAGTCCCGCTGGCAGCATCGAGACTGCGCCTCCAACCATGGCCAGGGCATAAAAACCGATTGCCTGGAGGGGATCAATATGAAACTCAAGCTGCTGGCAGATTAACCATACCGCAACGCCTTGAGCCGCCCAAGCTGGAACAGTGAGTGCAATCCATTGCCAAGGTCGCTGCCTGAGGCACTGCCAGGCTTCGCCAATACCTTTTAAATGTAGAAATTTGGACTTTAAAAACTTCCAGACGACCAGAGCTAACAGGCATATGAAAATCAAGACCGACACCAAAACAGTCGTTCTGATCTCATACCTGAGGGTAATGCTGGTGCTAAAGACCAACCAGATCGCCCCAGGAATCGACAAGAGCAGGAGCCCAAACAAGTCTGCCATTCGTTCGGCCGCAAAAACGCCCAAGCTTTGCAATGACGTGAGTGGTTGGCGTGCCAATAGCAATCCTCGCACTGCTTCACCCAGATTGCCTGGTGTGGGTGTAAAGGTGTATCCAGCCAGATAGATACGCAGGCCCTCTGTAAATTTCATGGGATCTCGAAAGGTAGCCATCCAGGAGCGCCACCGTAGACCCCGCAACAGGTAATTCAACAGGCAAAGGCATAGGGCTGCCAAACCACTCCAGGAAATGAGGCTTTTGATGGCTTTTTCATGTGGCTGCTCGCTGGCCAGTAGCAGGGCAGCAGCATAGGCTGTCGCGGCCAGGCCCAGAATCAACAGCAATGGCTTGAGGGAAAATTTCAAAACTTGCTAAACAGAAATATCACGACCCAGACTATTCCACCTAGCAATATCCAGGGATCACGCACCAGATCGCGTGATACATCCTCACCTTGGCCACGATGCACCTGATAGGCGTAACGGAATAAACAGAATATGACGACAGGTACGGTGTAGACCAGACGCTCGCCTTGCTGGGCCTGTGCCTCAACACTGGTTGCGTACAGGCTGTAGGTCAAGATGGTCGCGGTCATTGTTACGGCCATCAAGGTGTTCAACAGCTCGCTTGGGTAGTGTTCGAGCATGACTCGCTGCTGAGCTGGCGGATGAAAACTCTCGGCCTTGCGTTTGCTGAATCCAAGAAACAGGGCAATGAACAGGCCAGTCAGTAACAGCCAGCGGGATGGGGCAATGCCTACGGCCATCGTCCCTGCAAGAAGCCGCAGCATAAAACCGGTTGCAATGATCGAAACATCGACGATCGGAATCTGCTTTAGTCGCCAGGAATAAGCCAGGTTCAGAATCAGATAACAACCTAGCAAGATTAGCAGCGTAGGGTTGGCAATGGCCAGCCAAAGTCCAGTTATTAGGAGAAGGAGCCCCAGTATCGATGCCGAGCTTGCGCTGACTTGACCACTGGCGAGCGGGCGCAGGCGCTTTACCGGATGCTGGGCATCATGTTCCCGATCGATCCAGTCATTGATCACGTATACCAGGCTTGAAATACAACAAAAAGCTGCAAAAACGACTGCCACTTGATGGGTCAATGCCAGGTTATGCCAAGTACTGCTGAACAAAAGTCCTGCAAAAACAAAGACATTCTTTAACCACTGGTGTGGCCGCATCAGAATGAGAAGCTGTTGCAGAGTTTTCATGCTGTCTATTTGAATCTTTGAGTTTGAGAGCCGTGTTTGTAGAAGAAATTTAGGATCAGCCAGACCAATGCGCTACTGGCTAAGGTAATCGGAAAGGCCCAAAGAACATCACTAAGCCAGTGCGCGCCTACAGCCATCCTGGCAATACCTAGCAAAAACCCAGCTCCAATACCTAGACCCAGCCATGCCCAGCGACGACGCGGATGAAGCAGCATCAGTGAGGCCAAGAAAAAGCCGCATGCCACATGCCCGCTGGTGAAAGCGCAATTGTCCTGACACTGGTTGGTCTGTTGCAGGGCGGGTGTGAACTGACGCTGACCACCAAATTCAACTACGTCCATCGGACGGGCACGCAGGTGGTGCTCCTTGACGGCCCAGGTTACAAATCCCGGACCCAGCATTAGCGACAGGCCGGTAAATGCCAGAATAATTCCCAGACGGTGGGATCGCCTCAACAGGCTGACAAGGATCCAGCCAGCGGTCAAAAAAAGTGCCAGGCCCCTGAACAGATCGGGCGTGTACTCATTGAGATAGGTAACCCAGACCCATCGGGATGGGTTAATTGGTGGGTCCAGCTGGAAAAAATAACTGGCCACCAGAATGTCCAGTTGCGGCCATAGGACTGGCATCAAGGCCAGCAAGATAGAAACACCCAGTGTGATCAAGAAAAATGAACGGGTGGAAAACGATCCGGGCATGCTCTTGTCTGTCAACTGGGGAATCGTGATCCGAATATCAATGGCTGAGCGCAATAGCTGCCAGCAAGTCGATGACGCGCTGATTTTCACCGACCGCTGGCTGCAAATCAAAATGTGCCTCTGGATGATCTGCTTTGAGTT
Organism: Burkholderiaceae bacterium; assembly: GCA_017856435.1. Classification (GTDB taxonomy): domain Bacteria; phylum Pseudomonadota; class Gammaproteobacteria; order Burkholderiales; family Burkholderiaceae_C; genus Hylemonella. The sequence goes on along the minus strand of JAFMFB010000058.1, from coordinate 6,105 downwards.
GCTCAAGAATCATGGGCAGGTCTTCTCGGGCATGGCGACCCACGCCAAGAAACATGGGAACAATGGTGATTTTTTTAGCACCATCATTAATCAACTCTTTGACGCAGCTGGGTAGATCGGGCTCGGTCAGCTCAAGGTAGGCGCAGCGAATTTGCGTTTGTGGACTGAGTTGACGGGAGCGTTCCGCAACTGCCTGCATGGGCTTGTGCCAGAGAGGGTCACGCGAACCATGGCCAAAAAGAATGGTGGCGCGGATAGAACCTTCAGAACTCATGTGTTTACCTCCTGAAAACCAGCCAAAAAAACGCGCCAAGCGACAATATTGAATAAAGCAAACCGGGCAGTGCCGCAGCAAACCAAGGTTGCCATTGGCGTAACTCGCCGATATAACCAAACACATTATTGAGAAAGAAAAAGCTGATTCCGGCCAGAACTCCAACAAATACATAAGCCGAAATGCCTGAGCTGCGGAAGTGCAGATAAGCAAAGGGAAGGGCCAGCACTACCATCACCAGACAACTCAGAGGGTAGAACACCTTTTTCCAGAATTCAATCTCATAGCGTTGTGCGGTTTGTGCATTGGCCTCTAGGTGGCGTATGTACTGATAAAGGTCGATCGTGCCCATCCGATCGGGACGTAGGACGGCCGCCGACACCATCTCGGCAGTCATCTTGGTAGGCCAGCTAAGTTCTGGGATTTGACGTGCTGCGACCTGGCTTTCACTTTTGTCTTGCTTATCAAATTCAGTACGGCTGACTTCCTTCAAGGTCCAGGCATCTTCACGTTCAAAGTGGGCAGATGCTGCCAAGGTATTGGAGACAAGACGACCCTGATTGTCAAATTCAAATATTCGTACACCCCTCAAACTCCCATCCGGCGCAATGGAGCCGACATTGACCGCAAATTGCCCATAAGCCTGCCGCTCCCGCAGCCAGGCACCGCTTTGACCCACTGTCAAATTACCTTCGTAACTGGCTTTAAGCAACTGAGCCTTGCGATCTGCCCAAGGGGCAATATAGTCTCCCATGACAAAAGTGATTAGGGCAAGAATGGCCCCCACGCCCAACAAAGTTCGCAAAGCTCGCCAAGGGTCAAGGCCGCTGGTTCGCAGGATGGTGAACTCCGAACTTTGCGCCATTCGAGCCATGACATAGATGGTTCCAATCAGTACCGTGATGGGAAGTAATTCGTACAAATGATTGGGAACCAGCAAGGCCACGTACAGGGAGGCCTGTGGAATCTGATAGGCCGCTGACAGCCCCTGTTTTCTGCCAATTGCTGGAATCTGATCAACAAAGTCAAAAAAACTGAACAAGGCCAAAAATGCCAGTGTGGCAAACAGGATGGCCCCATAGACCTCAAATTTGATCAGACGATTTAAGGTTTTCATGCCTTCGAATGCGAATTTGCCGATTTGGACTTTCCAGAGCGGGTGAAGTTAGGCCAGCCCTGGTGACGGATCAACAGCCAAAGCGCCCCAGTGAATAGTACGCCGCCATGAAGCAGGAGCATGAAGGGTAGAAAGTCAATTTTCCCCCCCGCAATCCAGATTTGGCCCAAATTCAATAAATTGAGATAGACCTGAAACAAGAACAAGGAAAAAATCAAGTTGCCGATACGCCCGATTCTGGGGTTGACACGGGTAGAGGCGAGTGCAAGAACTGACAAAACACCAGCGGCCATGACGAATCCGAGGCGCCACGACAACTCTCCCAGGTTCTGCGCAGTCGGTTGTCGTACCAAATCCAGTGTTGATCGAGTGTTCAAAGGCAATTCGCTACCGGAGCCCAGAGGGGTGTCTCCCACTCTGACGCCATATTGCTTAAATTCAAGAAGTTTCATGTCCTTTTTGGTCAGACTGCTTTCAAGTCGCTGTCCGTTACCCAGAATCAGAAAGCGGTCTTCGTTGATGATTTCAACCCGTCCCGTTCGGGCGGAGGTAATGGTTTCCTTGCCATCTTCTGTGGTTGAAATGAAGACGTTGCTGGCTACTTTCTGATCAAGCAAATTTTTTTCAACAAAGAAAACACGGCTACCGCCAGCTGATTCCTGAAATTGCCCGGGTTCCACCCGTTCCAGGTCTCCGCGTCCTTCATAACGGGCACGCATATCTTCAATCTGTAAATTTGCCCAGGGCAGAATCAATAGTGAGAGTGCGGCAACAGTCAGAAGAACCGGCCAGGCAAAGCGGAGCAAGGGTCGAAGAAATACCGCCAGGCCGAGGCCGCTGTTGAACCAGATCACCATTTCGCTGTCGCGGTACATGCGGGCCAGGGTGGACACCATGGAGAGAAAAAGGCTCATGGCCATGATGTTGGGGAGAAACCCCAGCACGGTGTATCCCATGACCAACATCACATCAGCTGGGTTGAAATTGCCACGCGATGCCAACCCCAGGGTGCGGATCAAGGTCATGGTCATGACCACTGTGGTCAGCACAATCAAGGTCGCACCAAAACTGCGTGAGAGTTCCTTACGGATCGAGGAATGGAATAACATTGGCAATGAGGAAAACTCCGATTATGAACTTTGAACTCAAACCCCTTGACTTGGCGGGCTCGTCCCAGCTTAAAAGTGATGCTTTGATAGTGATCCTGGCCTCTGGCCACAAGCTTGGCAAAGACTTGCTTTCGCAAAAAATCAATTCGGCGATAAAGGCAGGAGAAATTGACACCAAACCAGGCAAGCTTCTATCCCTTTTCAAGGTGGATGGCTGTTTTGCGCCGCGCATCGTGGTCGTCGGAGCCGGCGAGGGGAGCGCCAGGCAGATCCGTCAGGCGGTAACCGCCGCCATGTCTGCGCTTCGTTCTGGCGCTGGGACCTTGAAAAGATTGGTGGTGGTTCTTGCAGGTCAGGAGACGGGTGTCGTGCTCCGCAGCGCGGTGACAGCAGTTGCAGATGCCAGCTACGTCTATGTTACAACCAAGTCCAAGTTTGAAGAGCGAACCCTGGAGCGGGTCATTGTTTGCGTGCCGACAGCAAAAGTGCTGGATCTGGATTTCCGCAAAACTGTTGCCACGATTTACGGCGTTGAGTTTGCCAAAGAGTGGGCCAACCGCCCTGCCAATCACGCTACTCCGGTGGCCTTGGCCCAGGCCGCAAGATCGCTCGCCCGACATGATCGTATAAGTTGCCAGGTATTTGGGCCCAAAGAGGTCCAGAAGTTGGGGATGGGCTCGTTTGCTGCGGTCGCGCAAGGTTCGGCGCAGCCCCTGCGCTTTATCGTCCTCAAATATGAGGGCGCAGCCAGGTCACAAGCACCGACGGTTCTGGTTGGAAAGGGTATTACTTTCGATACAGGGGGAATTTCAATCAAGCCTGCGGCCGAGATGGACGAAATGAAGTTTGACATGTCAGGCGCCGCAAGCGTCTTGGGGGTATTCCGTTCCCTGGCAGAACTTCGACCGCAAATCAATGTGATTGGCCTTGTGCCTGCCTGTGAAAATATGCCTGGTGGTAAGGCGTTAAAACCTGGCGATGTGGTCACCAGCATGAGCGGACAGACTATTGAGGTTCTCAACACTGATGCGGAGGGTCGCCTCATCCTGTGCGATGCGCTGACTTATGCGGAGCGCTTCAAGCCCAGAGCAGTTGTTGATATTGCCACCTTGACTGGCGCCTGCGTCATCGCTCTTGGCAATGTCCGAAGTGGCTTGTTTGCAAGTAATGATCAACTGGCTGATCGTTTGCTGGCTGCTGGTGAAGCAACCCAAGATTTGTGTTGGCGAATGCCGCTTGATGAGGACTATGCCGAACCGCTGAAGAGTAATTTTGCCGATGTGGCCAATGTTGGTGGCAGACCTGCTGGAGCTATTACAGCAGCCAAGTTTTTGCATCGTTTTGCCGACAAATTTCCGTGGGCCCATCTGGATATTGCCGGCACGGCCTGGAAGGGGGGCGCAGCCAAGGGGGCGACCGGTCGTCCCGTGGGTCTGTTGTTGGAGTTTTTACTTTCCGATCTGCCAATTCCTGCGGTCAATCGAAAGTAAAAATGAACCACTAACAGAAACTTTTTCGCAAACCAGGACGTTGACGAAAAATCGTAGATTGCTTCCATGAAAGAAGTAGCCTTCCACTTTAATGTGCAAGACAAGATGGATTACGCTTGCAGGCTATTACGCAAGGCGGTTGGCAGTGGGGCCAAGGTTGTGGTCTGCGCCTCAACGGATTTACTGCAAGAACTTGACGCGATGCTGTGGACCTTTTCCCAGCTCGACTTTGTGCCGCACGTGAGATTACCTGCCGAACATGATCTGGTAGAAAATTCATCTGTTCTGTTGACCGAAAATCCGCTTGATGGGACACAATTTGAAGTACTACTCAACCTTGGCGAAGACGTTCCCAAGGGATTTGAACAATACGAACGAATGATTGAAATAGTTGGAATGAGCGATGCCGATCGTCAATTTGCCCGCCTACGATGGAAGCACTATTCAGCACAGGAAATCCCTCTGGTTCGTCATGATTTATCCCGTGTCGCTTAATCCAGCTTTGTTAGTTCTGTTAGTTTTTAGATGACCATTTACCAACCCTTTTGGAGGCTCTCTATGAATCGTAATAAATCAAGTGCACTGGCACTTTCCATAATTGCAGCTGCAGTGTTACTGACCGCCTGCGGCAAAAAGGAAGAAAAAGCCGCTGCATCCTCCGCGCCTGCAGCACCCGCAAGCCTTGTCGTGAAAATTGGTCATGTTGCACCTACCAGTGGTGCAATTGCCCACCTTGGCAAAGATAATGAAATTGGTGCTCGCATGGCCATTGAGGAACTCAACGCATCCGGGCTGACGATTGGTGGCCAAAAGGTGACCCTTGAGCTGCTAGCCGAGGATGATGCAGCCGACCCCAAACAGGGCACGGCAGTTGCGCAAAAGTTGGTGGATGCAAAAGTTGCTGGTGTGGTGGGCCACCTGAACTCAGGAACCACGATCCCGGCCTCCAAGCTCTACAGTGATGCTGGGATTCCGCAGATCTCACCATCAGCAACCAACCCAAAATACACGCGTCAAGGTTTCAAGACCGCCTTTCGGATCGTTGCTGATGATGTTCACCTGGGCGGCACATTGGGCAAGTTTGCAGTTGAGACCTTAAAGGGTAAAAACATAGCAGTGATTGATGACCGCACCGCCTACGGTCAAGGCGTTGCCGAGGAATTCACCAAAGCTGCAGAAGCTGCAGGCGCCAAAGTGGTGGACAAGCAGTTCACAACCGATAAGGCCACAGATTTCAACGCAATTCTCACATCCATCAAGGGCAAGAAACCTGATGTTGTGTTCTTTGGGGGCATGGACGCTGTCGCTGGCCCTATGCTCAAGCAGATGAAATCTTTAGGGATCAAGGCCAAGTTCATGGGGGGCGACGGAATCTGCACCGGAGAGTTGATCAAACTGGCGGGCGATGCGCTTGGCGATGGGCAAGTTTATTGTGCTGAGGCTGGTGGGGTTGAGGGCGAGGCCAAAGCCAGCATGGATGAGTTCAAGGCAAAGTTCAAAACCAAGTTCAATGTCGACGTCAATCTTTATGCACCCTATACCTATGACGCAACCAAGGTGATGGTTGCGGCCATGGTCAAGGCTGGCTCGGCAGATCCTGCTAAATACTTGCCGGTGTTGGCCTCGACGACAGACTACAAGGGCGTGACAGGCCCGATCACCTTTGATGAAAAAGGCGATATCAAAAATGGCGCTCTCACGATCTTTACCTACAAGGTTGACAAGCGCGAGCAGATTGCGGTTGTGCGCTGATCAGGACCAACTGGCAAGCCTATGTAGGAGGACTTTGGTCCTCCTTTTTTACTTTTTCGGGTAACTTTTTTCAGGGTCCGAACTGACGTCTGGGGTAGAATCCATTCCCTCGGAGAGGTGGATGAGCGGTTTAAGTCACACGCCTGGAAAGCGTGCGTGGGGTAAAACCCACCGCGGGTTCGAATCCCGCCCTCTCCGCCATGCAAACTTTCTTCAAAGTTTCAAGTCTTCAATCTCCATCGGCAACCTATTGATCTGATTGGACTTTTGTCCATCAGCTCCTGGCCAGCGATTGAAGAATACGGCCACACGCAGGGTCACGATGCAGATTGAGACGCTGTTCTGCTCAGCACCTCCTGACTG
>JAFMFB010000096.1 GCA_017856435.1 Burkholderiaceae bacterium | reverse complement strand
CTTCGATCATCACCTGCACATCATGTTTCCAGGCCAGCTTGGTCAGCTCGCCCAGAGTACGCAATTCGGCAAACTGGGCCTCATCGTTGGCATCGGCACCTGAGCCCGGACGCAGGCCATCGCCCAGTGAAAAGCTCACGTCGTAGGCCTTCATGATGTCGCAGATATCCTCGAAGTGGGTGTAGAGGAAGTTCTCCTTGTGATGCGCGATACACCACTTGGCCAGAATCGAGCCGCCGCGAGACACGATGCCGGTCATGCGGTTGGCCGTCAGGTGGATGAAGGGCAGGCGCACGCCAGCATGAATCGTGAAATAGTCCACCCCCTGCTCCGCCTGTTCAATCAGGGTGTCGCGAAAGATCTCCCAGGTCAGGTCTTCGGCCACACCGCCCACCTTTTCCAGGGCCTGGTAGATGGGCACGGTACCGATAGGCACGGGCGAGTTGCGGATGATCCAGTCGCGCGTGGTGTGGATGTTCTTGCCGGTGGAGAGATCCATCACGGTGTCAGCGCCCCAACGGATCGACCAAACCAGCTTTTCCACCTCTTCCTCGATGCTGGAGGTCACCGCCGAATTGCCGATGTTGGCATTGATCTTGACCAGGAAATTGCGGCCGATGGCCATCGGCTCCAGTTCGGTGTGGTTGATATTGGCCGGGATGATGGCGCGACCCCGGGCCACCTCATCGCGTACAAACTCGGGGGTCACCACCTTGGGGATGGCGGCACCAAAACTGTTGCCAGCCAGGCGTTTTTCCCGCTCGGCATTGGCCTGATACTGCTCCATCCAGGCCAGCTTCTGGTTTTCACGCAGCGCCACATACTCCATCTCCGGCGTGATGATGCCTTTTCGGGCGTAGTGCATCTGGCTGACATTGGCCCCGCTTCTGGCCCGGCGCGGCGTGCGCTGCAACCCCGCGGCCTGGGCCCGCAAGGCGGCCAGGGCATCGGTCTCGCCAGAACGGACGCCGTCATCCAGCGCATAGGGCTTGCGCCCGGCATAACTTTCGGTTTCGCCACGCTGCTCAACCCAGCTAGAACGCAAGCCTGGCAGGCCCTGACGGACATCAATCATGGCCTGTGGGTCCGTGTAGGGACCTGAGGTGTCGTAGACCGTGACCGACTCGCCGTTGGTCTGGGTAATTTCGCGCATCGGTACGCGCAGGTCAGGGCGCGAACCGGCCACATAAATCTTCTTGGACGCCGGCAAAGGCTCGCGCGTCAGGGTAATAAACTGGGCTAATTTATCGGGCGCGTTCATGGCAATACTCCTGGAAAAGCAAAAAACTTCACCGGAGCGATGCCAACATCGTGAACCTGCCCCATGGCAGCGGGCCAGAGGAGTCCTGAAGACTTGGATCTGGCACTTCTTACGCCGGTACAAGCCGGATCAAGTTCACGGGTTCGGATCACCATCTCAGCGCCACCTGGCGCACCCCGGGCAGCGACAAGTGTACGACAAAGAAATTGATCCGGTAGCGCTCCTGGTGGAGTGTTTTCTGGCTTGCTTATTCAAAGGTGTTGCGCAGCACCCCAATGCCGGTTATTTCGATCTCCACAGTGCTGCCCTTGCGCATGCGCTCGGCGCCCACCGAGGTGGCGCAGGCAATCACATCCCCCGGGTTAAGGGTCATGTCATGGGACAAGCGGCTGACAATTTCACGCGGACTGAAAAACATGTCGCTCACTGGGTAATTCTGTTTTTCAACCCCATTGACCCGGGCCCGCACCACCAGTTCGTCGGGCTCAATGCCGGTGACAATCACCGGACCAAGCGGACCAAACGTATCGAAGCTTTTGGAACGACCCCATTGGGCAAATGAGGGATCAGCCTTGAGGATCCCGATCGCCGTCACATCGTTGACGCAGGTGTAGCCAAAGATATGCGCATCGGCCTGCTGCGGACTGATCGCCCGGCAGGTCTTGCCAATCACCACCCCCAGCTCGGCTTCAAAGATCACCGGGCCCTTGTAAGTTTCGGGCTGGCGAATGGTCTGTTGCGTTGCCAACAGACAGTTGTCGGTCTTGGCGAAATACAGGGGATGCTCGGGCCGGGACAAACCCTCTTTCTGGGCGCGCTCGTGAAAATTGTTCCAAAGACCCAGGAACTTGCCCGGCACGCAGGGCGGGAGTAGCTTGACTTCGGCCAGGGGCAACACCTCACCGGTTGGCTGGTGATCGCCCATCATCTGGCCAGCATGAACATGCACCCCGTCTCCCACCAGTTCTCCAAACTGGGTGTGACCAGCAGCTTCAAAACGTATCCAGTACCTCATCGAAATTCTCCGGTTGCCATTCAGCGCCCGCCGATTGAGGGGGTGCCAGCTTGTATTACCATCCTCATATTGTGAACCATAGGGGGTATCTCTAACCATGACCATACTGAGCTTGTTAGGCACCGGGGCGGATAACGCGGTGGCTATTTCCGCACCCAACCGTCCTGCCCTGGATTACCGCAGCTTGCGCACCCTGGTCAGTGAAACCACAGCCAGCCTAAACGCTGCCGGGATTGGACGCAACGACCGGGTCGCCATTGTGCTGCCCAATGGCCCGGAAATGGCGACCTGTTTTCTGGCCTGCGCCAGCGCAGTCACCAGCGCTCCGCTCAACCCCGCCTACCGGGTGGATGAGTTCGAGTTTTACCTGGACGACCTGAATGCCAAGGCGCTGATCGTCGAACGCGGCAGCAAATCGCCTGCGGTCGAGGCGGCCGGCAAACTGGGCATTCAGATCATCGAGCTGGTCGTGGCTGAAGGCAGCCTTGCCGGTCAGTTTTCGCTGGCCTGCAGTGCCAGCACCTCTTGCGCCAACGGCGGCCCTTCCCAGGGGGAGGATGTCGCCATGGTGCTGCACACCTCGGGCACCACCTCCAAGCCCAAGCGG
>JAFMFB010000057.1 GCA_017856435.1 Burkholderiaceae bacterium | reverse complement strand
CCCATGCCCCCACACACCCTCGTCACATCGCAACTTAGATGACTGAATCTTATGGTAGTCTGCAATCATGCAAGCAACGAACGATGAAATCTGGCGCGCCCGTGTTCACCTGGCGGCAGCCAACAGACTGGCCGTACTTGATGGTCTTGAAGAGGGCATCGACAACCACTTCACCATGCGCGTCCCGGGCAGTGTCGACCGCTACCTCGTGCTGCCGTTCGGATTGCATTGGTCAGAAGCCCGTGCCAGTGACTTGATTGTTTTCAACGAGGCCGGCGAGGTGCTGGAAGGCCACGGCGGCTTGGAATTGAGCGCCCTGAGCATCCACGCTCCCCTGCACCGAATCACCGGGGTTTCAGTGGTCTTGCATACCCACCAGACTTGGGCGCTGGCCCTCAACATGCTGGAAGACAACCGCCTGTTACCCGGCAGCCAGACCGCAGCCTTTCTCACTCGTAACATAGCCTATGACGATGGTTACACCGGGGTGGCCGATTCACTGAGCGAGGGTGAACGGCTGGCGGGTATTCTGGGCGACAAGAAGATCCTGTTCATGAAGAACCACGGGGTGCTGGTCGTGGGCGACACGGTAGCGCAAGCTTATCGACGCCTTTACAAACTGGAGCGCGCTTGTCGCGCACAGGTGTTGGCAATGTCCACCGGCAAGCCTCTGGCTTTGCTTGACGAACAGATGGTTGAGCGAGTTGAGCGGCCAAATCCGCACAACAGTCACTCCCAAACCGAACGCGAAACACTGTACTTTGCTGCGATGATGCGCGTACTGGATCGGGAGTTGCCCGGTTACGCGGCGTGAATCTGACGGGAGGGCCCAGAATCAAGGCATTGGCTGAATTACCTTGAAGCCTTGTCGATCAGACTAGGTAGAATTTTTTCAAAAGCTTGGCAAAAATCTAGCCAGCCCTCATTCCGCGAGAACCAAATCCATGTCCCCACAAACCGTCATCACATCACTACTTCTCTTGACATTTACCGTCTTCAATGCGGCGGCAGCACCCAACGACTATGAACGCATGCACCGCGAACACCATGGCAACCAAGGTGGCAAGGTCGACCAGCCTGGCCACCCCTTGGGTGGGCATGATGAAGTAAATATGCCCGGTCTTCAAGGCAAGAACACCACTGCCGCCGAGGTGGACGAACTTCGCGCTTTATTTACCCAACACCAGCTGATACGCCGCAAAGTTGAACAGCTACCTAACGGGATTCGAACCATCACCGAAACGGACAACGAAAAGCTACGGCCAAAATTGATCAGCCATGTGGTGGGCATGCTGAGCCGAATTCAAGCCAAGCGCAACCCGGAGGTCATCATCCAGAGCCCAACGCTCACGCCCTTGTTCCAGATGAGCGAGCGCATCAAAACTCAAGTAGAAATGACGCCCAAGGGTGTTGTGGTGGTGCAGACCTCTGACGATCAAAGAGTGGTGAAACTGCTCAAAACCCATGCCGCCGAGGTCAGTGATATGGCAGCACGCGGCATGCAGGCAGTCCATGAGCGCATGCACGCGGCCCACCACAAATAATTCTTCGGCATCCCAGGGACGATCCCTGAAGGAGAAGCTTTAGCGTTGGCTTGCGTGTTGAACCGTATCTTGGATGGCGACAAGGCTGTGAACGCCCCGCCTTACAAGGTTAATTGCATCATAGTGGACGACACAGCACGTCCAAGCTGAAGACGCAAAGCAAATTCAAATGGATTTGGCAACAAACCCCCAAATGAGGCCTGCAGCTTCATCAGTGGCCTCATGGTACATGTGACGGCCTGTATGGGTTGGATCACCGCCGGAGACATCCTTGCCTCCGTCGACCCAAGCCAAATCCGTCAGTCGAGCATTATTTTTCTGGATGCTCAAAAAAAGCTTTTCGGCCGATTCAGGCATGGTCCAGCGATTGGGATCTTTTCGGTGGTGTAGCACCAATACGGGCAAGGAAATCACACCGCTTATCTCCGTCTCATTTCGGCTACCGCTCAAAATGATCCCCCCCAGCAATTTTTGATGGTCAGGAGAATGCTTCAAAAATTCAGCAATGCTCAAGCTTCCATTGCTGTGACCAAACAGGAAAACCGGTTTGCCAGTTTTTTTTGCGTAATAGCTTACCGTTGCTTTGATTTGATCCAGATGCCGCGCTTCACGCCTCGCTGACCAACGGGAGTAGGGGTCACCGAAATTGGCTTGCAAGGAGGTATGGCTGTCCATAAAGACCAGATCAACCGCAGCTTGTGATCCTCTAAACAAGTCAGCCAAAACCCAGTTGGGCTGCGGATCTGTTTTCTTGGTCAGGCCAAAGCTACCCCCTCCGCCGGGGATGAAAATGATGACTGCCTTGGATCCGGGTTTGGCCCAATAGACCGTCGGTATGTCTGTTTCATTGTCAGAACCAAATTGATACTTGATCAAATTGATTTCTGCATGAGCCTTAAGAGAACCAACCAGCAGCAAGGCTGTCAGCAGGAAGAATTTCCAAACTGTCAAACTAGTCAACTGCAAACCTTGAGACCTTTTCCACCACTTCAATCATTCGTGATTGGCAATAAAGTAGTCCGGCAGGCTGGGGCCCCAGAGGTTCATTGAGTCTTCGGCCGGGTAATCGGCTGCGGGCCAGTCGGTCTTGGCATCGATGAAGTCAATGTCGTAGGAAAACTCGGCGAAGCTGCCCCAAGGGTCACGGGCATAGTAAAAGTAGTTGGAGCCAATCACATGGCGGCCCACGCCCCAGCCCAGCTCGTAGCCTGCTGCGCGCATTTGCTCCATGCCCAGCCCGACATCGTCCATATGATGCACGGTCCAGCTGGTGTGGTGCAGTCCGGGGCCATGCGATTTGGCAAAGGCCAGCAGGTGGTGGTCACTGCTGTGCGCGCCATGGGTAAACGCAATGATTTCGCCGGAATAATCTGACATGCGAAGTCCCAGCGCGCCGCAGTAAAAACCCAGCGAGCGGTTGACATCAGAAGTGAACAGCAACACATGCGACAGGCGCTTGGGCCGCACCTGCTTGAGTTCGCTGCGCATGGGACCGATGGGCACACCGATCGGGTTTTTCTTGAGGCGTGCGCCCAAGGTGGGAGCCCGCTCATCGGGTGAGACCTTGTCATGCACCAGCACCTGTACATGAACCCCTTCTGGGTCACGCACCCAAAAACCCTCGTTGCTGCCAAGCGGGTGCGGCGCGACCAGTTCAAAGTCCTTGGCCATCACATTGGCCTTGATGGCCTCATAGTCTTCGGCAAACACGCCCAGACTCAGAAAGGCAATTCGCTTGGCCTGGCCATTGGCAAAGACCTTGCCCCAGCAGTGCGGGTGGTCATAGGTATAGAGGTCTAAATGGTCGCCGTGCTCGCGCACATCCAGACCAAAGGTCTTGTAAAAGCGTGCGGCCTCTTGCAGATCCGGCACCGTGAAAGCAAAACGAACGACTGAATGGGCAGCAAGCGCACCAGCGCGTTTGAGCTTCGTCATGACTGTGTCCTTAAATTTTCCCTAAGGCCGCGAGCACACGATCTGGCGTCATGGGCTGTTCCACCACATTGCCGCCCAGCACCTGCAGGGCGTCGTTGACCGCATTCATCACCGCCCCGGGTGCCCCGGCCGTGCCCGCCTCACCCGCGCCCTTGGCGCCCAGCTCGGAAGTCTTGGTCGGTGTGCAGACGTGGGCGATCTCGATGTCAGGCATCTCAAAGGCCATGGGCACCAGGTAGTCAGCCATGGAGCCGTTGAGAATTTGCCCCTCCGGGCTGTAAAGACATTCTTCCAGAAGTGCCCCGCCCAGACCCTGCACCACGCCACCACGCAACTGCTCATCCACCAGCATGGGGTTGATCACGGTGCCGCAGTCTTCAACACACCAGTGCTTGAGTAGCTTGATGAAGCCGGTATCAGGGTCCACCTCGACATACGAGGCCTGAATGCCATTGGTGAAGGTGAAACCGAATTCACGTGGCGTGAAATGGCGCGTGACGGTAAGCTCGGACTGGAAGTCCATCGGCAGCGTATCCGGCCGGAAGTAAGCCACCCGACCCACTTCAGCCAAGGGCAACTTCTGTTCACCGGTGAGGCGGTCCACCACCGCGTTGTCAACAATATCAAGCTGGGCCGCATCCAACTGGAGCATGGCTGCAGCCACGGCGAGAATGTTGGTCTTGAGGGCTTTGGCGGCCTGCAGAACCGCCTCCCCGCCAATACCGGCGCCGCGCGATGCCCAGGTGCCTCCACCATAGGGGGTGACCGCGGTGTCCCCGGTGACTACCCGCACGTTTTCCAGCGACACACCAACGATAGTGGCGGCCACCTGGGCAAACACGGCCTCGGTGCCCTGCCCCTGCTCGGTGACGCTGACCATCACGTTGAGCATGCCCGCCGGATCAAGGCGCAAGGTTGCGCCGTCCTGGGCCGAGATGCGCGCGCCACCCACGCCGTAGAAAGCGGGTGAAGGGTTGGTCACCTCGATCATGGCGGCCAGGCCAATGCCGCGGTAAATGCCTTGCTTGCGCAACGCCGCCTGCTCGGCGCGCAGGTTGTCGTAATCCATCAGCTGCAACAGTTTGTCCAGGCACTGATGGTGAGACAGCTTTTCAAACTTCAGCCCAGAGGGAAACGTGTAGGGGTAGGCGTCATCAGCAATCAGGTTGCGCCGCCTGAACGCGGCCGGGTCCATGCCCAAGGCGCGCGCGCCTTCGTCCACAATCGCCTCGGTCAGGGCCACCGCAATAGGGTGACCTACCGCGCGGTACTGGCAAGTGACATTCTTGTTGGTGAACACCACCTTGAGCTGGGCCCGGTAGGCCTTGTGGCGATACGGGCCACCGGTCAGGTTGACCACCTGGTTGCCTTCAATGCCGCTGGTGCGGGGGTAGACCGAGTACGGCCCGATGGCGGTGAGATCATCCAGGTCAAAGCCCAGGATGTCGCCGTCCTTGGTGCAGGCCATGCGGATGGATGCGGTGTGCTCGCGCGCATGGATGTCACTGATAAATGATTCGACCCGGTCGGCGATGAACTTCACCGGCCGGCGCAGCATGACCGAGAGCGCCACGGTGGCCATTTCATCAGGGTACACATGCACCTTGATGCCAAAGGAGCCGCCCACATCCTTGCAGACGATGCGCACATTGGATTCAGGGATACCGAGGTGGCGCGAGATGATGTCCTGCATCATGTGCGGCGCCTGGGTGGCGTGATAGACCGTCAGGCTGTGATCGGCCGGCTGGTAGTCGGCCAGCACGGCACGGGTCTCGTTGGTGACGCCGGTATGGCGGGCAAACTTGTAGGTTTTCTCGACCACCAGATCGGCCTTGGCAAAGGCTGCGTCGAAATCATCGGTCTTGAGTTCGCGCTGAAAGCAGATGTTGTCGCCCAGTTCCGGGTGAATGACAAAGTCACCCTTGAGCGCGTCTTCCATCTCAACAATCACCGGCAGGGTTTCGTAGTCAACCCGGGCAAATTTCATGGCGTCTTCAGCCTGACGACGGGTCTGCGCGACGATGGCGGCCACTGGTTCGCCCTGCCAGCAGGCGCGGTCGATGGCCACGGCATGCTGAGGCGCTGACTTGATGCCCTTGAGGTGGCCCAGTACCGCCACCCAGGGTTTGCAGTATTCGGCAATCTGGGCGCCATTGAAGGCCCCAATCACACCGGGTTGCTTGAGCACTTCGCTCAGATCCATCGACTTGATGCGGGCATGCGCATGCGGGCTGCGCAGGAACACCACATGGGCCAGGCGCGGCAGACGCATGTCATCGATGTAGGCGCCGCGCCCCTGCAACAGCCGCTTGCTGCCCAGCCGGGGGGAGGACTTGCCGATATAGCCTTTGACAGCTGTCTCTGTATCTGATTGCTGAGCAGGCAGCTCCATGCGGGCGTTCATAGCGATGCTCCCAAGACAGCCGAAGCGCGGTTCTTGACGAGCACCGATTCAATCGCTGTCACGATGGCCTGGTAACCGGTACAGCGGCAGTAATTGCCGCTGATGTGTTCGCGAATTTCTTCGCGGCTGGCATCCGGATGGTGTCGCACAATGTTAAGCGCTGTCATCAGCATGCCCGATGAGCAAAAGCCGCACTGCAAGGCGTTGTGGTTGAGAAAGGCCTCCTGCAGGTCCGCCAGTTCGCCAGCCTCACTCAAGCCCTCCACCGTCTGTACCTGCTTGCCATCGGCGCGGACGGCCAGGGTCAGGCAGCCGCGCACCACCTTGCCATCGAGCATCACCTGGCAGGCGCCACAGACGCCATATTCACAGCCCAGATGCGAGCCGGTCAGATCCAGTTCCTCCCGCAGAAAGTCCACCAGGTGTTGCCGTACCAAAACCGGGCGCTCAACCCGCTCGGCATTGACCTGCACTGAAATCTGTCGCCTTATTTCACTCATACGCTTTTCCCCACATGGCTGACGCTGCGCTCCAGCAATACCCGGGCCCATTGCAGCTTTCCTTTGGCCGATCCATGCAGATCGCCATTGGGTGACAAGTCTTGCGCCAACGCAGCCTGGGCGGCAGCAATGGTTGCAGCGCTTGGCACCTTGCCCATCAGTTCCGCTGCCGCAGAACTTGCCAGCATCGGCCGGTCGCCCATGGACAGGTAGGCCAGACGGGCAGTGCTGATGACCGAGCCCTTCACCTCGAAGGCCGCTGCCAAGCCGCACAGGGCGTAATCACCGCGCCGACGGGTGAGTTCATCAAACACCATCACCTGGCCGCCCTTCACCTTGGGAAAGGTGACCGCCACCAGCAGCTCGTCTTCGGCACGGGCAGTGCTGTAAAAGCCAAGAAAGAAATCCTGCGCGCTCACCTGGCGTTGTCCGCCCGGACCCTGCAGGGTGAGGGTGGCGTTGAGCGCCAAGGCCACCGCCGGGTATTCGGCAGCGGGGTCGGCCAGTGCCAGGCTGCCACCGATGGTGCCGGCATTGCGAATGGCCATGTGCGCCACATGCGGTACCGCCTGCCATAAGAGCGGGACATGCTGGGCCACTTGCGGGCTGGCCTGCAGGGCGGCATGGGTTACCAGGGCCCCGATGGTCACGCTGTCAGCCTGCACCTTGATTTCATTGAGGCCGGGCAGGGCTGTGATGTCCACCAGCACATCCGGGCTGGCCATGCCCAGGTTGAGAACAGCCATCAGGCTCTGGCCACCAGCAAGCACCTGGGCGCCGGCGCCATATTGCTTGAGGTAAGCCAGGGCTTCAGCCATGCTGGCTGGTTTGACATAGTCGAAAGCGGGCGCCTTCATGTCTTGGACTCCTTGTTAGCGATGCACACCCAAGTAAAAACTTTTCACCAGCTCGTTTTCCTTCAGGGCCTGCACATCGCTATGGAAAACAATTTCACCATGCACGATGATGTAGCCGTAGTCGGCCACGCGCATGGCCTGATTGAAATTCTGTTCAGCCATCAGTAGGGTAAGCTGGTACTTGTCCTTCAGCTCCTTGAGCTTGGTGATGGTCTGAGACACCAGCAGCGGGGACAACCCCACCGAAGGCTCATCAACCAGCAACAGGCGCGGGGAAGACATCAGGGCGCGGGCAATCGCCAGCATTTGCTGCTGCCCACCCGACATGGAGCCTGCCAGCTGCCGACGGCGTTCCACCAGAACCGGAAAGGCCTCATAGCAGAAGGCCAGATTGTCGGTAATTTTGGCTCTGGCCCCTTCGCGATAGGCCCCCAGCATCAGGTTTTCTTCAACTGTCAGCTTGGGGAACAGACGTCGCCCTTCCGGGACCATGGCCACCCCCAGGTTAACGATCTCCTGGGTGGTCATCTGGGTCAGGTCGTACTGCTGACCATCCATCTCGAGCGTAATCGAACCCTGGGTGGGTCGCACCATGCCCATCACGCACTTCATCAGGGTGCTCTTGCCGTTGCCATTGGTACCGAGCAAGGCAACTGTCTGCCCCTGACTGATGTTGAGGCTGACGCCATGCAAGGCGCGCACCGCGCCGTAGCTGGCCTCGATATCGGTAATGTCTAATTTAATCGCCAAGATATGCCCTATGAACTTGCGGGTTTGCCACCACGGTCTGCGGGTCTCCATCGCAGATGATCTGACCGGCATCCAGACACACCAGGCGCTCGGAAAATCGCATCACCGCATGCATGATGTGTTCGATCATGATGATGGTGATGCCACTCTTGTTGAGCTTGATCAGGATATCGAGCACATCATCCACCTCGCTGCCTGAAAGCCCCGCCATTGCCTCATCGGAAATCAGCAGTTGCGGTTTAGCAGCCATGGCCCGCGCCAACTCCATCTTGCGTAACTCTACCTGGGACAAACTGGCCGAACTGGTATCAGCCTTGTCTGCCAGCCCCATCTCCGCAAGTATTTCCAGCGCCTGTTTGCGTGCCTTGCTGCCGCTTACGCCACCTACATACGCCAGGGGCACCATCAAGTTTTCAGCCACGGTCATGCTGCGAAATGGACGTGGCAACTGAAAACTTCGGGCGATACCACGCTTGGTCCGGGTGTGAGCCGGCAAATGGCTGATTGATTCGCCCTTGAATTGAATCTGACCATGGTCATTGCGCAGCGCACCGGAGATGCAATTGATCAACGTCGTCTTGCCAGAACCGTTGGGGCCGATCAGACCCAGACGCTCACCTTGGCGAATGGCAAGGTTGACCCCACTCAGTGCCGTGAAGCCACCGAAGTTTTTCCCCAGATCTTTTATTTCGAGGATGCTTTCCATTTTTTAACCAATCCAATCACACCATCGGGCGCCGCCACGACGAAAATTACCAGCAGCAACCCCACCACCAACACATTCAATTCACTGGAAATCGTGACCGTCACGATTTGCTGCAGGGTACCCAGGATCAGGGCGCCAATCAAGGGACCGGCCCAGTGGGCAGTGCCGCCGATGATCGGCATGGCCAGCGCAATCACTGCATAGTGAAGGTTGAAGGTGGAGGCCGGCTCCACATAGCTCAGGTACATCGGCATGGGGGCCCCCGCCACGCCAATCAGGGCGCCCGACACAGCGCAGGCGATCAGTTTGAGTTTGAGGGTGGGCACACCCGAGCAATCAGCGGCCTCTTCAGAGTCTCGGACCGCCCGCAGACCCTGGCCGATATGGGAATTCTGGATGTAGCGGGCGACCGATACGGCAACAACTGCCATCAAAGCCATCACCACAAACAACATTCGGGTGTAGCTGCCAAAGAGCCAGACCTCGGTGGGACGCGTCAGCTGGATCCCGGTGGCACCACCAAGAAAGCGCGAATTGATGACCACCGCCTCAACAATGAAAACTACCGCAATGGTGGCAATCGAAAAGAAGATGCCCCGCAAGCGCAAGGTCAGCATACCCACCCCCAGACCTAGCACGCCGGCCATGACCGCACCTGCTGCGATCTGCACCAGGATGGGTGCATGAAACAACAGGTGCATGGACAGGGCGGTGTAGGCCCCTACCCCAACAAACCCGGGCACACCGAAATTCACATAGCCGGCGTAGCCACCCAGAATGTTCCAGGCGGTAGCCAGCACAATGGCCTGCATCACAACAAAGCCGGCAAAGAAAATATATTCATTGACACCGGACAACGCCAGCCCAAAGGCGGCGATGAAGGCCAGGGCAGAAAAGATCCAATACTTCATAGAGCCCTACCTGCCAAACAGGCCATGGGGACGGATCCCCAACATCAACAACAACAAGCCAAAGGCAACCGCAGTGGCCCAGGAGGCGCCGAACATGGTCAGCACAATCGACTCGGCAACGCCCAGGATCAGACCGGCCACCAGCGTGCCACTCATGCTGCCCACCCCAGCGAGCACCACCACACAGAAGGCACGGCCGATGTATATCCGATCCATGGTCGGGTCCACCGGACTGACAATGATCAACATCGCGCCCGCCAGCGCATTGACAGCGGTTGCAATGCCAAAAGCCAGTTGCTTGATGCTGACCGGATTGGCACCCATCAGCTGCAATGCCCCTTCATCCTGACCCACGGCCTTGATCGCGCGGCCGACAAAAGTGCGGGAAAAGAACAGGGTGAGTACCAGCGTCAGCAACAGCGCCACGCCAGCGGCAACCAGCAGCCGGTAGGGTATGCGGATCTCAAACAGCTCCAGACTGTCGCCGATGTAACTGGCCTCGGCCGAACGCTGGTCGACACCAAAAGCAACGATCAACAAGACCTCAATGATGAAGGCCACGCCGAAGAAAAATGCCAGCCCGTTGACGCCAGCCGCAGTGCCCCGGCTTTCAAAAGTCGCATAGTAGAAGCGGTACAGCAGCATACCGACCAAGAAGAATAACGGCATCAATAAAAAGCCAGAAACCAGGGGATCAATCCCCCAGCCACCCAGCAGGTAGGCGCCATAGGAGCCCACAATCAATAGGGCCGGGTGGGCCACATGGGGCACATCCAGCAAACCAAAAGCCACCGACAGGCCCAGGCTGACAGCCGCATAAAAGCAACCCAGCAACAAGCCAAACATGACAGCCTCGAAGAGGAGGTCGAAAGAGAAAATCATGACAAGAGCAACCCTAACGGCTAATTGCGGGTGAGATTGCTCACCCGCAATCAGTTTCAACAATCAACAGGCCTGCTTACTTGGCCTTGGCTGCAGCAGAGTACGGTGCAATAAAGTCACCGGTCTTGTCATCCGCCGGCGCCACCACCACCTGGGCCTTGTTGGAGCGGAATTGCTCCTGATCCTTGTCCTTGAGACCTCGGAACTGAGCTGTAATCAAACGCACATTGGAGCGCTCGCCATCAGCGCCGAACTTGATCGGGCCAACAATGGTCTTCAACTCGTTTTTGTGCAGATAGTCAGCCAGCTTGCGGTCATCAAAGCTCTTGGTGGCATTGATCGCCTGCTCCAGCATTTCTCCAATCGCGTAGTTGAAAGGTGGCAGGTAGTAACCCAACTCATCAATCTTTTCAGCCTTGGCGCGCACGGTGTAGCGCTTGAGGAAAGCCTCCACCCCGGGCAGTTTCATCCCAGGCACATAGACATGGTAGTTGACGAAGCCATTGAGTTTGCTACCCAGATTCACTGCGATTGGGGTGAACTGCAGGCCAACCATGCCACCACCCACAATCTTCACCTGGGGACCCAGACCGATCTCATTGATTGAATTAACAATGGCCGCCGAAGCTGCCGGATAGGAAGCAATGAACACGATCTCGGCTTTCGAGGCACGGATCGCGCGGATCAAGGACGAGAAATCCTTGGTGGTGGGCGGGTAATTCTGGTCATAAACAATGTTCAGACCCTGCGACTTGAAGTAAGGGCGGGCGCCGTCGGCCAGATTCTGGGCAAACTCACCGTCCTCAGCCAGGATGGCCGCGGTTTTACCGCCGGCGGATCTTCCAGCTTCTAGAAAGCCTTTGGCCCAACCATCAGCCGTATTCCAGGGGGCATTGTTGAACCACATGTCGTGTTTGGTCTTGCCATTGACCTGGAAGGAGAAGTTACCCATCAACAGCTTATTGCGCTGCTTGACCAGGGGCATGATGGGAGCAGTAGGGCCGGTCGCGTAAGGGGCAATCAGCAGATCCACCTTGTCCACATCCAACAGCTTGGTGTAGATGCCGGGGGTGTTGGCAGGGTTACCCTGGTCGTCGTAGTAAATGAAATCAACTTTGCGCCCGAGCAGACCGCCCTTGGCATTGACATCCTCAACCCACATTTTCAGGGCCAGCAGCGCCGCTACCCCACCGCCACCCAGCGGGCCGGTCTGGGGCATGCTCATGCCAATCTTGATTGGATCTGCAGCCAAGGCACTTCCTACCGGAGCCAGTCCGGACACTAGTGCTGCGGCAGAAGAGGCGCCCAGCAGTTTGCGACGTAGCTTGTTCATACAATTCTCCTTTTACGAGCCCGACCTAACACACACGCCTTGCAACCAACGTCGACTCAAAAGCCAGCTGCAGGCATAAGATTCAGCGATTCAGGAACATCATAAGTCATAGGATTGGCACAATCCTGAGCCGACCTATGAAGCAACACGGAATGGCTTGAATTCCAAGCCTGACATCTTGAACCAAATTCACGCTCAGCCTTATTAGGGCAAACCATAGGATCGGTGCATGAAAATTGCTTGGTCCGAATCGAATGTTTAGGGAAACTTTTGGGAATGTTTACGATTAGCCTTGGGTTCAGACATCTTCACCGGTCCTAGAAAATGTCACACACCCTGAAGGTAGAGACCGAGCCCCTTTATCTATTTGAGCCAATGGAGCCCAGCCATGCCACGTCGATTTGTTGATCTGTCAATCTTTCTGGAAAACGATGTTGTCTCCGATCCGCCAGCCTTTGCGCCAAAGATCGAGTACTTCACCCATCAGGACAGCTTTGCCCAAATAGAGCCTTTTTTTCCTGGCCTGAAAAAAGAGGATTTGCCTGATGGGGAAGGCTGGGCGGTCGAGATGGTGCAGCTGTGTACCCACAACGGTACCCACCTGGATGCGCCTTATCACTTTCACTCCACCATGGACAAGGCGCTGGGTAACAAGAAGCCGGCCATCGCCATCGATGAAGTGCCGCTGGAGTGGTGCTTTCAGCCAGGCGTCAAACTAGACTTTCGTCACCTGCCGGACGGTCATGTGGTGACTGCAGACCAAGTGAAAGCCGAGCTTGAGCGCATCGGCCACACCTTGCAACCGCTGGAAATTGTGGTGGTCAACACCCGGGCCGGGCAGCAATACGGCAAAAGCAACTATGTGGCCTCTGGTTGCGGTATGGGCTACGAGGCCACCATGTACCTGTTGGAGCATGGCATCCGGCTGACGGGCACCGATGCCTGGAGCTGGGACGCACCATTTGTCTACACCGCCCAGAAATACGGCGAGTCAAAGGATCCAAGCCTGATCTGGGAAGGTCACAAGGCCGGGCGCGATATCGGCTACTGCCATCTGGAAAAACTGCACAACCTGGAGGCCCTGCCGCCAGACGGCTTCTATATCTCGTGCTTTCCCCACAAGATCCGGGGTGCCTCAGCGGGCTGGACCCGTGCCGTGGCCATTTTTGATGACGCCCTGATGACGCCCCACGCCGCCCCAACCCGGTGAGGCAAGCAGGCGTCAGCCTCCAAGGGGGCTGCAGCCACGCTCACCCAAGTGCGTTCACAGCATCACTTTTAGTCACGGGCCTGGGCAACCTGTTCGGCCACCATGTGAGCAGTAGCCGCTGACAAGGTCCATCCCAGATGGCCATGGCCGGTGTTGTAAAACACGTTCGGTTTTTGCCCACGCCCTACACGGGGCATCATGTTGGGCATCATTGGACGCAAACCGGCCCACGGCACCACCTGACGGGTGGACACCCCCGGAAAACACTGGGCCA
>JAFMFB010000021.1 GCA_017856435.1 Burkholderiaceae bacterium | reverse complement strand
TTGAATTGGGAAGGTGGTGGTACCAGCCGGATTCCATTCGCTGTCTATACCGATGAAGCTTTGCACCGCAAAGAGTTGGAGCGTTTCTTTTACCAAGGTCATTGGTGTTATGTCGGGCTCGAAGTGGAGATTCCCAGCCCAGGAGATTTCAAACGAACCGTGATCGGTGAGCGCTCGGTCATCATGGTTCGCGGTAGTGAGGCCGAAATCTTTGTGGTTGAAAATGTTTGCGCCCACCGTGGCATGCAGTTTTGCCGTGAGCGTCACGGCAACAAAAAAGAATTTGTCTGCCCCTATCACCAGTGGAGTTATGCCCTCAATGGGGATTTGCAGGGGGTGCCTTTTAGGCGCGGGGTTCGCCAAGACGGGCAGGTCAACGGCGGTATGCCCGCGGACTTTGACCCCAAGGAAAACGGACTGCGCAAATTGCGGGTGGCTCGGCGTGGGGGGGTGGTCTTTGCCTCTTTCGACCCCGAGGTGGAGTCACTGGAAGACTATATGGGTCCCACCATCCTGACCTATTTCGACCGGCTTTTTAACGGTCGCGAATTGGTCATCCTGGGCTACAACCGACAGCGTATTCCGGGGAATTGGAAACTGATGCAGGAAAACATCAAGGACCCCTATCACCCCGGATTGCTTCACAGCTGGTTTGTCACCTTCGGGTTATGGCGGTCTGACAACAAGTCACAGTTGCGAATGGATGCGCACCATCGACATGCAGCGATGATTTCTACCCGCGGTAATGCCCTTAAAAACAATGAAGTATCGGGCGTGGCCAGCTTCAAGCAGACCATGGAGCTTCAGGACAAGCGATTTCTGGATATCGTGCCGGAAGCCTGGTGGGGGGGGCCTACGGTTGTGATGACCACTTTATTCCCCAGCGTGATCTTTCAGCAGCAGGTCAACAGTGTTTCCACGCGTCATATCCAGCCAGATGGTCACGGCGCGTTTGACTTTGTCTGGACTCATTTTGGTTTTGCAGACGACTCGCCTGAGATGACACAACGCCGGCTGCGGCAGGCCAATCTATTTGGCCCGGCTGGCTTTGTCAGCGCAGACGATGGCGAAGTGATCGAGTTCTCCCAGCAGGGGTTCGAGCAGAAAACAGAGCACCGAGTGCTGGCTGAAATGGGTGGGCGCGAGGTTGAAGATACCGATCACATGGTGACCGAGACCTTGATCCGAGGCATGTACGAATATTGGCGCAAAGTCATGGAGCTATGAAATGAGCCTGCCCTTGTTCATACATTTTATTGAATGCCTTGCCTTAAAACGCACCAGCAGCAAAGACGCTGTACACCCTTCATTTGTTTTCATCTAACAGCCTTCAACTCACAAATAGCTATCTAAGATGGACTTTGGGTTGTATCAGCAACTTTTGCAACTTCACGCTGACTATGCGCGCGCGGTGGATAGCGGCAACTGGGATCTTTGGCCCGGCTTCTTCACAGAAGACTGTGTTTATAAGCTGATCCCACGGGAAAATCATGAGCGTGGATTTCCCTTAGCAACTTTGAGCTTCGACAGCAAAGCCGGACTGCTCGACCGGGTGTACGGCATCAAAGAGACGCTTTTCCACGACCCCTACTACCAGCGTCATGTGGTGGGTGCGCCCATCGTGCATCAATGTACGTCCGAGCGCATTGAATGTGAGGCTAACTATGCTGTTTTCCGGACCAAGCTGGATGGCATGAGCACCGTGTTTAATGTGGGTCGTTATCTGGATGTTGTGGTTGCGACTTCAGAGGGCTTGAAGTTTTCCCAAAGACTATGCGTTTACGACAGTGAAATGATTCCCAACTCGATCATTTATCCGATATGACGATCCAAGAAGAGGGTAACGACTGGATTGAGGTGGCGGCGCTAGATCACCTTTTCGAAGGGGCGGGCATTGCAGTGCCGGTAGGTTTCAAGGAGGTGGCCCTGTTTTTGCTGAATGGCGAAGTTTTTGCCACAGATAACCAATGCACGCATGGTGAAGCCCGCCTATGCGAAGGCTTTCTGGAGGATTACGAAATTGAGTGCCCTTTTCATCAAGGGCGGTTTGATATTCGAACCGGTGCAGTCACCATGGCGCCATGTAGTCAGGCGATTCGCACCTGGCCCGTGAGAGTTGAAAAAGGGCGTGTTTACCTGCGCACGAGTGGTTGAAGCTCATGCTTGCCGTTGCAGGAGCATGGCATCGCCATAACTGAAAAACCTGTAGGAACGATCAATTGCATGTTGATAGATCGTCTTAATGTTTTGATAACCGGCAAAGGCGCTCACCAGCATCATCAAGGTGGATTTCGGGAGGTGAAAGTTGGTGATCAGGAGATCGACCAGTTTGAATTGAAATCCTGGCGTGATGAAGATGTCGGTGTCGGCAGAGTACGGGGCCTGGGTCGAACATGCCAAACTTTCCAGCGCGTGCAAATCGGGCCCAAGCTGATGTGCTCTGGCCCAGGATTCGAGAGTGCGCACGGTGGTGGTGCCGACCGCGACAATGCGGCCACCGCGCGCCTTGGTTGCCGCCAGGGCTTGCAGGGTGCTTGGTGACACCTCGTACCACTCACTGTGCATGCGGTGATCGGCCAGATGTTCGGTTTTAACCGGTGAGAAAGTGCCAGCGCCAACATGCAGCGTGACATGGGCGCGCTGCACGCCCCGCCTCTCCAGCTCTTGCAACACCTGATCATCAAAATGCAGCGCCGCCGTGGGTGCGGCGGCAGCTCCTGGGCGCGCAGCGAAGACCGTCTGATAGCGCGAAACATCCTCGGCGGTGTCATCGTGAGAAATATAAGGCGGCAAAGGCACGTGGCCATGGCGCTCCATCAGCCTATGGGGATCGTCGCTCAGGCGCAATTGGAACAGGGGGCCTTGCGCGTTGGGCCAACGACCCAAGAGTTCGGCGAAGAATCCGCCATCCATTTGCAGCACGGTTCCGATGGCTGGTTTTTTGCTGACCTTCATATGTGCCACCACCCGGTGGTCTGGCAGAACCCGTTCGACCAGCAACTCGAGTTTGCCGCCCGATGGTTTATGACCAAACAGGCGCGCCTTCATAACCTGCGTGTCATTGAAAACCAGCAGATCCCCTGGCTGAAGCAGCGCCGGTAGCTCATGGAAGATGCGATCCTTAAGGTCATGGCCCCGGCCGTCGAGCAGGCGCGAGGCGCTGCGCACGTGGCTCGGATGCTGCGCAATCAATTCGGCAGGCAGCTGGAAATCAAAATCGCTGAGGGTGAAGACGCGTGACGCGTCAGGAAGCTCATGCATACGCTTGAGGGCTGGACAAGCCCGTACCAAGTTGTTTTTTGGAGGGGCAGATTCTGCCATGGATTGCATCCGCTGACCTGGTCGCTCGAACCAGTGAAATAATGATTGAATGCAGATGTTCAGATTGGATACTGAGTCAGGCTACAAGGGCGATCGTATTGAAACGGGCCAAGATCTTGGTCAGAGCGATCAGTTGAATGAGCGGGTGCCTGAGTGTCAGGTTGAGAGAACGGTTGCACTTGTCCAACTTGCGTCCGACCAAAACCCGGATCCTTGTTGCCAACCCCTGAAGGAGCAAACCCTACCCGAATGGTTGCTTGTGCCCCTGATAAACCACGGAGACTGGACTGGTCGTTTTGCAAGAACTGGCCAACGTAATCTTTGGGGCAATAATTCAAATTCAGGAGGGACGCAGTGCGTCCCCAAAGTACATGGGGCAGGTTTCGGTGGCCGGTAAGGTGGACTCCTCGAGCAAGCTGAGTGCTCCGCAAAAAGGCTTGCTCAAGCTTGGTCTTCGGCGTGATATTGATCTGGCGTTGCACTTGCCGTTGCGCTATGAGGACGAGACACGGATCACCGACTTGTCACAAGCCCGCGAGGGCGACCTGGTGCAAATCGAGGGAGTGGTGACCTCTTGTGAGGTGAGCTTTCGTCCGCGCCGTCAGTTGCTGGTTTCGTTGAGTGACGGTGG
Organism: Burkholderiaceae bacterium; assembly: GCA_017856435.1. Lineage (GTDB taxonomy): Bacteria > Pseudomonadota > Gammaproteobacteria > Burkholderiales > Burkholderiaceae_C > Hylemonella. The sequence continues at coordinate 37,828 of JAFMFB010000021.1, read as the reverse complement.
CGTTTCGTGTATTTTGCGGTTCTTCAATTTCTACCCCTCACAGCAAAAATCCCTTGCGGTCGGTAACAGGATCAGGGCGCGAGGTGAACTGCGTGGCGGATTGCTGGGCTGGACCATGATGCATCCCCAGACGCGGGCGGCAACCGGGGCGTTGCCCAAGTCCCTCACCCCTGTCTATCCGACAGTGGCTGCTTTACCCCAAGCCTACCTGCGCAAGGCTGTGCTGTCGGGGCTTGCGAAAGCGGACCTTGAGGAAACTATCGCCCCTGAGGTTTCTTCAGCCCTCCAGCCAATCCCTCTCTGGACATTGCGTGACGCATTGAATTTCTTGCATCACCCAAGCCCCGATGTGTCGTTGTGCGAGCTGGAGGATCACACCCATCCGGCCTGGCAGCGATTAAAGGCGGAGGAATTGCTCGCCCAACAGCTATCGCAACTGCTTTCTCGTCGCGAACGGGAACACTTGCATGCACCCAAATTGAGCGAAACGGAAGATGGCTTGCTGTACCAGGGCCTGCTCAAGAGACTGCCCTTTCAATTAACCGCGGCACAAAAGAGGGTGGTTGAGGAAATTGTCAGAAATCTGGCCCAGCCCCAACCCATGCACCGCTTGCTTCAGGGCGACGTGGGTTCGGGCAAGACGGTGGTGGCAGCTCTGGCGGCGGCCCGGTGCATGGATGCAGGTTGGCAATGTGCCCTGATGGCACCTACCGAAATTTTGGCTGAACAACATTTTCGAAAGCTGATTGCTTGGCTGGAGCCCTTGGGCGTACAGATCGCCTGGTTGACGGGTAGCCAAAAAAAGAAAGAACGCGCCGAGATGCTCGCCATGATTGCCAGTGGTGGGGCCGGGCTGGTGGTGGGTACCCATGCGGTGATTCAGGAGCAGGTTCAGTTCAGGAAACTGGCTCTGGCCATCATTGATGAGCAACACCGGTTTGGCGTTGCGCAGAGGTTGGCCTTGCGCAGCAAAACCCAGGAGGGCGATCTGGAGCCACATATGCTGATGATGACGGCCACGCCAATCCCAAGAACGCTAGCGATGAGTTATTACGCCGATTTGGATGTTTCCACCATTGATGAACTGCCCCCCGGGCGCAGCCCCATCGTGACCAAGGTGGTCTCTGAACAACGGCGGGCCGAAGTGATAGAGCGTATTCGCGCTCAACTTATGCAGGGGCGGCAGGTCTATTGGGTCTGTCCCTTGATCGAGGAAAGTGAAGCTCTTGACCTGGCCAATGCCACGCAGACCCATGCCCAGTTGTCAGCGGCGCTCAATCAGGCCGATGATTCCCGTATCTCCAATGACAATGCTCCAGCCGTAATGGTGGGCCTCTTGCACTCGCGCATGCCGGTGGCTGAAAAGAAATCAGTGATGGCTTCGTTTGCCAGCGGGGAGATGGGCGTGCTGGTCAGCACCACGGTGATCGAGGTGGGGGTGGATGTGCCCAATGCCACCTTGATGGTGATCGAACACGCCGAGCGCTTTGGCCTGAGCCAGTTACATCAATTGCGTGGCAGGGTAGGGCGTGGCGCCGGTGCATCTGCGTGTGTTTTGCTCTACGCCACAGGTGAGGCGCCCAGGCTGTCGCAGACAGCGCGTGACCGACTGAGGGCCATGGCGCAAACCAACGATGGGTTTGAAATTGCACGTCGCGATCTGGATATTCGCGGCCCGGGCGATTTTCTCGGTTCACGACAGTCTGGAGAGGCGCTGTTGCGCTTTGCCGATCTGAACGCCGATTCGACACTTCTGGCTTGGGCTCAAAAAGCCGCCCCGATCATGCTCGACCGCTACCCCGATGAAGCAACCCGTCACTTGCACCGCTGGCTGGGTGGGCGTACTGATTTTCTCAAGGCCTGAGCCTATGCACTCTCGCAGGAGTATTGGCTTGGCGATAGATCTGGCGCTAGCGCATGCCAATTTTTACGTTGCCAAAAATACTTTGCGCTTCGCGCGGCAGGCACCGCCAGTACTGCTCGCTTGCGCGCACCTGACCGCCCAGTGCGGCGGCGGCCTCCCAAGGCCAACGGGGCTTGTAGAGTAAGCCCCGCGCCAGCGCCACCAAATCTGCATCACCGGCCAGTAGTATTTCCTCGGCCTGTTGGGGTTCGGTGATGAGCCCTACCGTGATAGTGGGCATGCCGCAATCCTTCTTGATTTCACGGGCAAACGGCACCTGATAGCCGGGGCCTATGGAAATTTTCTGCTGGGGCGAAACCCCGCCAGACGAAACATGTATGAAATCACACCCAATCTGCTTGAGCCTACGCGCCAACTCCTTGGTTTGATCCAGATCCCAGCCACCTTCAACCCAATCAGTAGCGGACACCCGTACGCCCATGGGGCCGTCAAAGGCCTTGCGGGCTGATTCGAATACCTCAAGGGCTAGGCGCAGGCGATTGTCCAGGCAGCCGCCGTAGTCATCGGTGCGCTGGTTGGACAGTGGCGACAAGAATTGATGCAGGAGATAGCCATGCGCTGCATGCAATTCGATAACGTCGATACCTGCGCGCTTGGCTCTTTTTGCAGCTGTGGCGAAAGCTTCGCGCAACGCCTTGATTTGACCGTGCGTCATTTCGGCTGGGGCTGGCTCATTGGGCAGCTGAGGCAATGCTGAAGGAGCCAGGGTAGGCCAGCCGCCCTGTTGTGGCGTCAGCAAGCCGCCGCCGTTCCAGGGGGCCGCGCTCGAACCTTTACGGCCGGCGTGGGCAAGCTGAAGGCATACAGGGGTCGGCGGGGCATTTTTTCTTGCTCTGGCCAGCACATTGCCCAAAGCCTGCTCGGTCAGATCGTTCCAAAGCCCAAGGCAATGCGGGGTGATTCGCCCCTCGGGGGTAACGCCAGTGGCTTCAATGAACATCATGGCGGCCCCGCTGTTGAGCAGGCTGGTCCAATGGCTTAAGTGCCAATCGGTGGCCTGGCCATCCACTGCCGAGTATTGACACATCGGTGCAATGACGATTCGGTTGGCCAGGTTCAGTTCGCCGTTGGGTCCATTCAGCGTATAGGGAGAGAAAAGTTGGCTCACAAATGCCTCTTGATGTTTGTATGCAGTCAGGCATTTTGTCATGTCGGCAAAGGCATGCCCCTGCGGCTTTGTTTTGGCGGCGATGTCACAATGCAGCCATGACCCTGACTGAGCTCAAATACATACTCGCAGTGGCGCGAGAGAAACATTTTGGCAAGGCTGCGGAAGCCTGCTTTGTCTCACAGCCTACCTTGTCAGTGGCTGTGAAAAAACTCGAGGAAGAGCTTGACGTCAAACTTTTTGAGCGCAACGCCAATGAGGTGACCGTTACCCCGCTGGGAGAGGATATTGTTCGTCAGGCCCAAGCTGTTCTGGAGCAGGCCGCGCAGATCAAGGAAATTGCCAAGCGCGGCAAAGATCCGCTGACTGGGCCCTTGCGGCTGGGGGTGATTTACACCATCGGCCCTTACCTGTTGCCCGATCTTGTGCTGCAGATGATCAGCCAAGTGCCCCAGATGCCGTTGATATTGCAGGAAAACTTCACTGTCAAACTGCTCGATATGTTGCGAACAGGCGAGATTGATTGCGCCATCCTCGCTGAACCTTTCCCCGATGTGGGGCTGGCCATGGCGCCCCTTTATGAAGAGCCTTTTTATGCTGCAGTTCCCAGTCAGCACCCACTTGCCAAGCGGGACAATGTGACTGCCGACTTGCTTAAAAAGGAAACCATGTTGCTGTTGGGAACGGGGCATTGTTTTCGTGACCATGTGTTGGAGGTCTGCCCTGAGTTTGCCCGTTTTGCCAGCAACGCAGAGGGGATCCAGCGCAGTTTTGAGGGCTCATCTCTGGAAACCATCAAGCACATGGTTGCTGCCGGCATGGGGATGACGCTGGTGCCACGTCTGAGCATTTCGCAAGATGCGCTCAATTCCAAGTCACGCAAACAGGTCAAGAACGCTACAACCCCTGGTGCCTTTGTGAAATATCTCCCTTTTGCTGGAGAGCCTCCTTCCAGAAGAGTCGTATTGGTTTGGCGGCGAAGTTTCACGCGCTATGAGGCGATTGCTGCTTTGCGCAATGCCATTTATGCCTGTGCGTTACCTGGCGTCAAGCGGTTGTCCTGAGGTCGTGAGGCTTGTTCGATGTCTTACACCGACAAGGCGGCCCTCTATTTGGACCTGATTCGCTGGGATCGGCCTGCCGGTTGGTTGTTGCTCTTGTGGCCCAGTCTGAGTGCCCTGTGGGTAGCCGCCGGCGGCTTTCCAGGTTGGCATCTGCTCACTGTATTCATTTTCGGCACGATCCTGATGCGCAGTGCCGGCTGTTGCCTTAACGATGTCGCTGATCGGGACTTTGACCGTCATGTCAAGCGTACCGCCCAACGGCCGGTAACCTCCGGTCGCATCAGGAGCCAGGAAGCCTTGCAGGTGGGTGCGGTGCTGGCTTTGGCGGCATTTCTGCTGGTATTGAGCACAAATTGGGTGGCAGTAGCTTGGTCATTTGCAGCCCTAGCAGTGGCCATGGCTTACCCTTTTGCCAAGCGGATATTTTCAATGCCACAGGCCGTGCTGGGGGTGGCGTTCAGTTTTGGCGTGCCCATGGCATTTGCCGCTGTGCGCGCCGAGGTGCCGATGCTGGCGTGGGCGCTGCTGCTGGGAAACCTTTTCTGGGTGCTGGCCTACGATACAGAGTACGCCATGGTGGATCGGGATGATGACCTGAAAATCGGCATGAAAACATCGGCCATAACCCTGGGTCGGCTGGATGTGATGGCCATCATGGTGTTTTACATACTCCATCTCGCGATCTGGACGGCTCTGTTGGTAGAACTGGTTTCGCCTTGGGTATGGTTCGTCACTTTGTTGGCGGCCCTTGGCCAGGTGGCCTGGCATTACCTGCTGATCCGGCACCGCTCCCGGGAGGGCTGTTTCAAGGCGTTTGCATTGAACCACTGGCTTGGATTCACGCTATTTGGTGGGGTTGTGATTGGCATGGCGCTGCGATGACAAGCCCACAAAGAACCACTACTTCTTTTTCTTGTTCCCTTTTTTGCCCTTTTTGTTTTTGGGCTTGGCTTTAGTCTTGGCCTTGGCTGCTTTGGCGGCCTTGGTGGGTTCCGGGGCAGGCTGAACCTTGGCGGGCTCAGCGGGCGTGGCTGGAGCTACGGCAGGCTGTGCCGGCATCGCGGGTTGCACTGGCATGTTTGGCATGGCCGGTTGCGCTTGAGCCTTGACAGGGGTTGAAGTCAGCAGCGCCAGGGGAAGGGCTGAGGCCAAGAGGATTTGAAGAGATTTTTTCATCATTGATTTCGACGCTGTGCCTGATTTGATCATCCTTGGCCAAACTCTTGGCCCAATTCCTTGGCGCGTTGCTCTGCGGCATGCAACGCTTGAATGAACAGATCCTTGACCTTGCCAGCATCCAGCGCAGAGATGGCGGCGTGGGTTGTGCCTCCCTTGGAGGTAACCCGTTGGCGCAAGACCTCGGGCGGATCTTGTGAGGCAATTGCTAGTGCACTGGCGCCGCTAAATGTTCGTACGGCCAGTTGGTAAGCCTGATCGCGAGAGAGGCCCATTTGCGTCCCAGCCTCGGACATCGCTTCAAGAAAATAAAAAACATAGGCTGGCCCTGAGCCTGACAGGGCGGTCACCGCATCCAGAAGTTCTTCCCGATCGAGCCAAATTAACTTACCCGTGGGCACCAAAACTTGCTCGACCCTGGCTTTGTCCTCGGATGTAATTTCTGAGCGAGGAAAAAGGCCGGTAATGCCCTGGCCGATCAAGGCCGGGGTATTGGGCATGCTTCGCACGACACGCTCGCTTCCCACCCACTTCGCAATACTGGCGCTCGGTATGCCAGCGGCAACGCTCAGGTGTAGAGCATTGACTGTATGCGGGGAGACCGGGTCAGCGGCTTGTTTGAATAACTGTGGTTTGATAGCCCACACGATCATGGTGGCGCGACCCAGATAAGCGCCCGCATCAGCGTGACAGGCAAGTCCAAACTTATCTTCAAGCACCTGACGAGCCTCGACCAGGGGTTCAAGCACATCGATCTGGCTCGGCGACATCCCTTGCTTGATGAGGCCGCCGATAATGGCGCTGGCCATGTTCCCGCCGCCTATAAATGCGATGCGCTCACTCATTGCTAGCTGCTTCCTTATTCCATCAAGTGAAATTTAGTATGTACAACGCCAGACTGAACGGGGTTTGCCGATGAAGTCAGATTGACGTATTGACACGATTATCGGCGCTTACGGTCGGGATTCATGTTGAATATAGTAAGTGTGCGCTAACTTATCAAAAATACCTTGTCGCCTAGAGGCTGCTTTGTATTGGGCCTCAAACACATTCTCGTTGCCAGAAGTCGTATTCAAGGCGACAAGGTCTCGGAGGTGGCCATCGATGGGGTAACAAGTCTGGAGCGGGTTTATGAGTTGCAAAAAATGGGATTTGACCCGTCTAGAAAATCGTGGCATAATTGCAGGCTTCGCGTTAAAAAGCCCTTGCCGATTTGCAGGTTGGGCTTCTAGGTGCGGTAAATCTGCCCAACGGATCTGGCGCAAGTGGTTTGCGCTGTTGACGACGGGCCCAAGACTGACTGGATTTAAACGCCTGTGGCGTTGATCTCTGGTGCAAGTTGGGAAAATTGAAATGATCCAAACTGAATCTCGGTTAGAAGTCGCCGACAACACCGGCGCCAAGTCCGTGCTTTGCATTAAGGTATTGGGCGGCTCCAAGCGTCGCTATGCGAGCGTGGGCGACATCATCAAGGTAAGCATCAAAGAGGCTGCGCCTCGTGGTCGCGTCAAAAAGGGTGAGGTCTACAGCGCCGTGGTGGTGCGTACGGCCAAAGGCATCCGTCGTGGCGATGGCTCGCTCGTCAAGTTCGATGGCAACGCTGCCGTGCTTTTAAACAACAAATTGGAGCCAATTGGCACCCGAATTTTTGGACCGGTCACGCGCGAACTGCGTACCGAGCGGTTCATGAAGATCGTGTCCCTGGCCCCGGAAGTTCTCTAAGGAAGCGCCATGAACAAGATTCGCAAGGGCGATGACGTGATCGTGCTGGCTGGCCGTGACAAAGGCAAGCGCGGCAAAGTCGTGTTGCGCAAGGATGAAGACCATGTGGTGGTGGAGGGGGTGAATCTAGTTAAGAAGCACACCAAGCCCAACCCCATGAAGGGCACAACCGGCGGTATCGTCGAAAAGGCCATGCCGATCCACCAATCCAATGTGGCCGTTTTCAATGCCGCCACTGGCAAGGCCGATCGCGTGGGCGTCAAAGTGTTGTCGGATGGTAAACGCGTGCGCGTTTACAAATCCAGCGGCGAAGAAATCAAGGTGGCATAACCATGGCACGTCTGCAACAAATCTACCGTGAAAAACTTGTGCCCGAGTTGTCCAAGAAATTTGGCTATACCTCGGCAATGCAGGTTCCGCGCCTAACCAAAATCACCTTGAACATGGGTGTCAGCGAGGCGGTGGCTGACAAGAAGGTTATGGAAAACGCCGTGGCAGACCTGACCAAGATTGCTGGTCAGAAACCCGTGGTAACCAAGGCCAAAAAAGCGATTGCCGGCTTCAAGATCCGTGAAGGCCAGGCGATCGGGTGCATGGTGACCCTGCGTGGCGTTCAGATGTATGAATTTCTCGACCGTTTTGTGACGGTTGCTCTGCCGCGCGTGCGCGACTTCCGTGGCATCTCTGGGCGAGCTTTTGATGGCCGTGGCAACTACAACATCGGCGTCAAGGAACAGATCATTTTTCCTGAAATCGAGTACGACAAAGTAGATGCGCTGCGTGGTCTCAATATCAGCATCACAACAACGGCAAAAACCGATGAAGAGTGCAAGGCGCTTCTTGCTGGTTTCCGTTTTCCCTTCAAGAACTGAGGTGACCAGTGGCTAAAACAGCTTTGATCCAACGCGAACTCAAGCGCGAAAAAATGGTTGCCAAGTTTGCGCAGAAATATAGCGAGCTTAAAAATATTGCCGCAGATGCCAAGCGTAGCGATGAAGAGCGCGCTGCCGCCCGCCTGGCGCTGCAAAAGCTCCCCCGCAACGCCAATCCCACCCGTCAGCGTAACCGCTGCGAGATCACCGGGCGTCCGCGTGGAACATTCCGCCAATTCGGACTGGGTCGTGCCAAGGTCCGTGAGATGGCTTTTGCCGGCGATATTCCTGGCATCACCAAAGCCAGCTGGTAAGCGCTAGGAGAAACAGAACATGAGCATGAGTGATCCCATTGCCGATCTGCTGACGCGTATTCGAAATGCGCAAATGGTGGCCAAGACTTCGGTCTCGGTGCCTTCTTCCAAGGTCAAAGTGGCGATAGCCCAGGTGCTGAAGGATGAGGGCTACATCGACGGTTTTCAGGTGAAAACCGAAGAGGGTAAGTCCAGTCTGGAAATTGCCCTGAAGTATTACGCTGGTCGTCCGGTTATTGAGCGCATTGAGCGTGTTAGCCGGCCTGGACTGCGCGTTTACAAAAGCTGTAACGCCATTCCCAAGGTTCAAAACGGGCTGGGCGTGGCCATTGTCACTACGCCCAAGGGTGTGATGACTGACCGCAAAGCGCGGGCTGCCGGAATCGGCGGCGAAGTGCTTTGCTATGTGGCCTGATGTGGCATTGAAGGAGATACTTAAATGTCACGAGTAGGAAAGTTACCCATCGCCATTCCAGCTGGAGTGGATGTGTCCATCAAGGATGATCAGATCAATGTCAAGGGCAGTGGCGGCAATCTCATGCTGGCTCAGTCTGCTTTGGTCAAAGTGAGCAACGAGGGCGGCAAGCTGAGCTTCAAGCCGGTTGATGACTCACGGGAAGCCAATGCCATGAGCGGCACGATCCGTCAGCTGGTCAATAACATGGTTGTCGGAGTCAGCAAGGGCTTTGAAAAGAAGCTGACGCTGATCGGCGTGGGCTACAAGGCCCAGGCATCGGGCGCCAAGCTCAACCTGTCGGTTGGTTATTCGCACCCGGTCGACATGCAGATGCCTGCTGGCATTGCTGTTTCGACACCGGCCCCCACTGAGATTGTGATCAAGGGCGCTGATCGCCAGCGCGTGGGCCAGGTGGCCGCTGAAATTCGCGCGGTCCGCCCCCCCGAGCCCTACAAGGGCAAGGGCATCCGTTATTCGGATGAAAAGGTTGTGATCAAAGAAACCAAGAAGAAGTAAGGAGCTGCAAAATGTTGACCAAGAAAGAGCAGCGTCTTCGCCGGGCACGTCAGACCCGGGTGCGGATTGCACAGCAGGGTGTGGCACGACTCACGGTGAATCGTACCAACCTGCATATCTATGCCAGCGTAATTTCTGGCGATGGCGGCAAAGTGCTGGCCAGTGCCTCTACGGCAGAAGCCGAAGTGCGCAAGACACTTGGCGCGGCCGGCAAGGGCGGAAATGTTGCGGCTGCGGCGGCTGTCGGCAAGCGAATTGCAGACAAGGCCAAGGCGGCTGGTGTGGAAAAGGTGGCATTTGACCGTGCCGGCTTTGCTTTCCATGGCCGAGTCAAGGCCTTGGCTGATGCTGCACGTGAAGCAGGCTTGCAGTTCTGATCGAAACGGAATCAAACATGGCTAAAGTTCAAGCAAAGATGCAGGGTAAAGGGGCTGAAGGTCCTGAAGACGGCCTGCGTGAAAAAATGATTGCGGTCAACCGCGTGACCAAGGTGGTCAAGGGTGGTCGTATTCTGGGATTCGCAGCACTGACTGTTGTTGGCGATGGTGATGGCCGGGTCGGAATGGGCAAGGGCAAATCCAAGGAAGTGCCGGCTGCGGTTCAGAAAGCAATGGAAGAGGCGCGTCGCAACCTTCGCAAGGTATCGTTGCGTGACGGCACCATTCATCATCAGGTGATGGGTCGTCATGGTGCTTCTACCGTCATGATGGCCCCGGCCCCCAAGGGTACCGGCATCATTGCGGGTGGCCCGATGCGTGCGGTATTCGAAGTCATGGGAATTACCGATATCGTTGCCAAGAGCCATGGTTCTACCAACCCCTACAACATGGTTCGGGCAACCCTGGACGCACTCAACAGTTGCACCACGCCGGCAGAAGTTGCTGCAAAACGGGGCCTGTCTGTCGAAGCGCTCTTTGCCTAAACCGGGAGTTTCGAAATGACATCTCAACAAACTGTGAAATTACAACTGGTGCGTAGCCCGATTGGTTGCAAGGAGTCGCACCGTGCCACCGTGCGGGGACTGGGCCTGCGTAAATTAGGCAGCGTTCGTGAGCTGCAGGACACTCCTGCAGTGCGCGGCATGATCAACAAGATCAGTTATCTGGTCAAGGTTCTCTAAGAGGCGGATGATGGAACTCAATAGCATCAAACCCGCAGCTGGCGCAAAGCATGCCAAACGTCGTGTCGGTCGTGGAATCGGCTCGGGACTGGGCAAGACAGCTGGCCGCGGTCACAAGGGTCAGAAATCTCGCTCGGGGGGTTACCACAAGGTTGGTTTTGAGGGCGGTCAAATGCCCCTGCAGCGCCGCCTGCCAAAGCGTGGTTTCAAATCCCAGTCTCTCAGGTTCAATGCAGAAATTTCATTGACTGCGCTGGATCATCTGGGCCTTGAGGCGGTTGATATGTTGGCCCTCAAGCAGGCCGGTTTGGTCGGAGAGTTGGCCAAAGTCGTCAAGGTCATTAAATCAGGTCAGATCAACCGTGCGGTTAAGCTCGATGGCATTGGCGCCACAGCAGGCGCTAAGGCGGCCATTGAGGCGGCCGGTGGCAGCGTTGCTTGATTAGATCGCAATCAATCTAACTGAAAGTAGATACGTGGCTACCAGCGCATCGCAAATAGCAAAATCGGGCAAGTACGGCGATTTGAGCCGTCGCTTGCTCTTTTTGCTGCTCGCTTTGGTGGTCTACCGTATTGGCGGTCATATTCCTGTGCCTGGAATCAACCCTGACCAGTTGGCTCAGTTGTTCCAGGGGCAACAAGGCGGGATACTGAGCCTGTTCAATATGTTTTCCGGCGGCGCTCTTTCTCGCTTCACCATTTTCGCGCTTGGGATCATGCCTTACATCTCGGCATCGATCATCATGCAGCTGCTGACCTATGTGGTGCCTACCTTTGAGCAGTTGAAAAAGGAAGGCGAGGCGGGCCGGCGCAAGATAACTCAATACACACGCTACGGCACCCTGGGTCTGGCTCTATTCCAGTCCTTGGGCATTGCTGTTGCCTTGGAAAGCTCCCCTGGTTTGGTAATAGCGCCGGGATTTGGCTTTCGCATGACAGCCATGATCACCTTGACCGCTGGAACCATGTTTCTAATGTGGCTGGGTGAACAAATTACCGAGCGGGGTCTTGGCAACGGGATTTCAATCCTGATTTTTGCCGGTATTGCTGCTGGACTTCCCAACGCCATTGGTGGCCTGCTTGAACTGGTCCGCACAGGCGCCATGAGCATCATCGTCGCCATGATCATTGTGGTGTTGGTGGTTTTGGTGACCTTCCTGGTGGTGTTTATTGAGCGTGGCCAGCGCAAGATTCTTGTGAACTATGCGCGCCGTCAAGTTGGCAACAAGGTCTATGGTGGACAGTCTTCCCATCTGCCGCTGAAGCTGAACATGGCCGGTGTGATCCCACCAATTTTTGCCTCTTCCATCATCCTGCTGCCAGCCACAGTGGTGAGCTGGTTCAGCAGTGGCGGATCGATGCTGTGGCTGAAAGATATCGCAGCGAGCCTGTCACCCGGTCAGCCGCTGTATGTGATGTTTTACGCCAGCGCAATCATTTTCTTTGCGTTTTTCTATACGGCCCTGGTATTCAACAGCCGTGAAACTGCCGATAACCTCAAGAAGAGCGGCGCCTTTGTCCCTGGAATTCGACCTGGTGATCAAACCGCCCGCTACATTGACAAGATCCTGCTGCGACTGACAATGGTCGGAGCCATTTACATCACCGTTGTCTGCTTGCTGCCGGAGTTCCTGATTCTCAAGTACAACGTGCCGTTCTATTTTGGTGGTACATCGCTCTTGATTATTGTTGTGGTGACCATGGACTTCATGGCCCAGGTACAGAACTACCTGATGTCACAGCAGTATGAGTCGCTTCTGAAAAAGGCGAATTTCAAAACTTCGTTGGGTGCCTGATGACATATGGCAAAAGACGATGTTATTCAGATGCAAGGTGAGATTGTTGAGAATCTGCCAAACGCAACGTTTCGCGTGAAGTTGGAAAATGGACATGTTGTGTTAGGTCATATTTCAGGCAAGATGCGTATGCACTACATCCGTATCTTGCCTGGTGACAAGGTGACGGTTGAGTTGACGCCCTACGATTTGACGAGGGCAAGGATTGTGTTCAGGGCCAAATGAAGGCCATGGGTTTGTGGTCTTTGGGCCATGAATGAAATGTAGTTTTAGGAGAGAAATATGAGAGTTTCGGCTTCGGTCAAGAAAATTTGCCGCAACTGCAAAATTATTCGCCGTAATGGCATTGTTCGCGTGATCTGCACTGATCCGCGTCACAAACAGCGCCAAGGCTGATTGCAAGAGTTTTAGAGGACCAACATGGCACGTATCGCTGGCATCAATATTCCGCCTCATAAGCACGCTGAGATCGGCTTGACCGCCATCTTCGGCATTGGCCGTACAAGCGCTCGCAAGATCTGCGAAGCCTGCGGCATTGCTTACTCCAAGAAAATCAAAGATCTCACGGATTCCGATCTTGAAAAGATCCGTGATCAGATCGCTTCCCTGACCATCGAGGGTGATCTGCGTCGTGAGACAACCATGAACATCAAACGCTTGATGGACATTGGTTGCTACCGTGGATTCCGTCATCGTCGCGGATTGCCAGTGCGCGGTCAGCGTACTCGTACCAATGCACGTACCCGCAAGGGTCCGCGCAAAGCCGCACAGGCTCTGAAGAAATAATCGGCATTGAAAGAGAAATATGGCTAAAGCTCCCGCCAATACCGCAGCACAACGTGTGCGCAAGAAGGTCCGCAAGAATATTGCAGATGGCATTGCCCATGTGCATGCGTCCTTCAACAACACTATCATCACCATTACTGATCGCCAGGGCAATGCGCTGTCATGGGCCTCCTCGGGTGGTCAGGGCTTCAAAGGCTCTCGCAAGTCCACCCCCTTTGCCGCCCAAGTTGCCTCCGAAGTGGCTGGCCGTGCTGCGATCGAGCAGGGCATCAAGAATCTGGATGTTGAAATCAAGGGCCCCGGCCCGGGTCGTGAATCATCAGTCCGCGCCTTGGCGGCCCTGGGTATTCGCATCAATATGATTTCCGATGTGACGCCGGTGCCGCATAACGGCTGTCGTCCGCAAAAGCGTCGCCGTATCTAAGCGTCTTATCGCGCTTCAACGATTGCGACATTTTTTTTAACCAAGACCACCGCCTCCTGCCCCATATGGTTGGAGGCTCCCGCACCAAGGTGCGGTAGTTGACAAAAAGGAAGTTCAAGTGGCACGTCATCTAGGCCCAAAGGCCAAATTATCCCGCCGCGAAGGCACCGATCTGTTTCTGAAAAGCGCGCGTCGCTCTATCAGTGACAAGGCAAAATTTGACTCAAAACCGGGTCAGCACGGCCGCACTTCTGGTGCGCGTACCTCGGATTACGGGCTGCAGCTGCGCGAAAAACAAAAAGTCAAGCGTATGTATGGTGTGCTGGAGCGACAGTTCAGACGTTATTTTGCTGAAGCAGACCGTCGTCGTGGCAACACCGGCTCAAATTTGTTGTCCCTTCTCGAGTCTCGCCTTGACAACGTGGTCTATCGTATGGGTTTTGGTTCAACTCGTGCTGAGGCCCGTCAGCTCGTTTCTCACAAATCCATCACTGTCAACGGCGCAGCCGTCAACATCCCCTCTTACATGGTCAAGGTGGGCGATGTGGTGGCGGTACGTGAGCAATCCAAAAAGCAGGCACGCGTGATTGAGGCCCTGCAGTTGGCACTTCAGGTAGGCATGCCGGCCTGGGTTGAAGTTAACGCTGACAAGGCCGAGGGCGTATTCAAGAAGGTGCCCGATCGTGATGAGTTTGCGGCTGACGTGAACGAATCACTGATTGTTGAGTTGTATTCTCGATAAACAAGGATGTGGAATCGGCATCTTTTGCCGGTTTCACTGGATTTCCGTTCCTGACCGGGAGGCATTCCGGTTAGGCACTTCACCAGCCTTACCGGTGTAACGAGCCGGGGGTATTGTCAGGAAGTATTCATGCAAACAAGTCTGCTAAAACCCAAAGCCATCAATGTTGAACAACTCGGCCCCAATCGTGCCGAAGTTACCTTGGAGCCCTTTGAGCGTGGCTATGGCCATACCTTGGGCAATGCTTTGCGCCGGGTTCTGCTTTCCTCGATGCCTGGTTATGCGGCCACTGAGGTCACTATTGCCGGTGTGCTGCACGAGTACTCCTCCATTGATGGGGTGCAAGAGGATGTGGTCAATATCCTGCTCAACCTCAAGGGGGTCGTTTTCAAATTGCAAAACCGTGATGAAGTCACGCTGAGTCTTCGCAAGGAAGGCGAAGGGCAAGTGACTGCTGCTGATATTCAGACCCCGCACGATGTAGAGATCATCAACCCTGGGCATTTGATCGCCAATCTTTCCGTCGGTGGCAAGCTTGACATGCAGATCAAGGTCGAAAAGGGCCGTGGCTATGTGCCGGGCAATGTGCGTCGTTTTGGTGATGAACCCAGCAAGAGTATTGGGCGGATCGTTCTGGACGCCTCTTTCTCACCGGTCAAGCGCGTCAGCTATACCGTTGAAAGCGCTCGTGTCGAGCAGCGGACCGATCTTGACAAACTGGTGATGGAAATTGAAACCAATGGTGCCATTGCAGCCGAGGACGCGGTGCGTGCGTCGGCCCGTATCCTGGTCGAGCAGTTGGCCGTTTTTGCTCAGCTCGAGGGCGGTGAGCTGGCTGCGTTTGATACCTCTTCACCCCGTGGCGGCGCGCAGTTCGATCCGATCCTGCTGCGCCCGGTTGATGAGCTGGAGCTCACTGTGCGTTCAGCCAATTGTCTGAAGGCGGAAAATATTTATTACATTGGCGACCTGATCCAGAGAACAGAAAACGAGTTGCTCAAGACACCTAATTTGGGACGTAAATCTCTCAATGAAATCAAGGAAGTTCTTGCTTCACGCGGACTGACTCTGGGCATGAAGTTGGAAAACTGGCCGCCTGCAACGCTCGATAAGCGTTGATATGTTTTGGAAGCCCGATGGGCTTCATGTGCAACGGGTAGTACCTGATACGGCTACCTGCTATTGATAACGAAAGGAAAGCACCATGCGCCACGGATATGGACTCCGTAAATTGAACCGCACCAGCGAGCACCGCCTCGCCATGTTGCGCAACATGATGAACTCGCTTATTGAGCATGAGGCCATCAAGACCACGCTGCCCAAGGCGAAGGAGCTGCGTCGTGTGGTTGAACCCATGATCACCCTGGCCAAGGAGCCAACGCTGGCCAACCGTCGCCTCGCCTTCAACCGTCTGCGTGATCGCGACAGCGTCTCCAAATTGTTTGATGAACTGGGCCCCCGCTTCAAGGCCCGTCCGGGTGGCTATACACGCATTCTGAAAATGGGGTTCCGTGTTGGTGACAACGCACCCATGGCCCTGGTTGAATTGGTCGACCGTCCCGCTGAAACCGAGCCCTCCTCTGCCGAGAGCAAGCCAGAGTAAGTTATAATTCAAGTCTGCCGCGCGATGGAGCAGTCTGGTAGCTCGTTGGGCTCATAACCCAAAGGTCGGAGGTTCAAATCCTCCTCGCGCAACCAATCATCAAGCAGTTTTTTGCTTCAGTAAGCGCCCACTAATCAGTGGGCGTTTCTATTTCAAACCAAACTTGTTAGATCATATGGTTGCCGTTGTTGCTGGCTTGAGCGGTACTGTCAACGGGTCGTAGGCATAGAGCCATTCGGAACGGGACTTGTTCATGTTTTTGTCGTGAAAGGCCTTGCGCATGACCTCCTCGTCCTCAATTCTGTAAAGAGTGCGGTTGGCAGCGGATTCACGCACAACCCGTGCCGTGCGGTCAAGGCGCATCGACTGATAAATACCAAGTGCTTCAGCCGGGTTGTCAAACTCATCGAGGCAGCGAGCCAGGACAGCGCCATCCTCAATAGCCATGGCTGCGCCCGAGGCCAGATAGGGCAGGGTGGGGTGGGCGGCATCACCCAGCAGGGTGACCCTCTCGGTGCTCCAGCGCGATACCGGTGCACGGTCGTTGAGGGCGTAGCGGTAGCAACCTTCCTTGTCAATCGCGTCGATGACCGTCTGGATGGTCGGATGCCAACCCTCGAACACTGCCTTCAAATCAGTCCAGGGGCGCTTCTGGGTCCATGACTCGGTTTCAGGCAAATCGTGCTCGACCAAGCCAACAAAGTTCATCAATTTGCGGGCACGCAAGTAGTACATGACGGCGTGTTTCTTAGGGCCGCACCATACCGTTGAAACAGTCTCCATGATGTCAGACGGCAGACGTTCAACCGGCACAACTGCACGCCAGGCCACATCACCCGTATAGGTCGCAGGTGTTTCACCCAGTATCTGGGAACGGATAGCAGATTTGATGCCGTCAGCGCCGATCAAAACGTCTCCCGGAATGCGACGCCCATCTGAGAGCAAGAGGGTAACGCCCTCCTTGGATTCTTCAAATCCAACGCCCCTGGCATTGAGTCTGATGGCATCAGACGATAGTTGATTGACAGTTCGCACCAGTAACGCATGCAAGTCAGCGCGGTGAATATGGAAATAAGGAGCGCCATGCCGTCGCTGGTGTTCATCACCCAGAGAAATGCTGTGCAACATTTCGCCAGTGTCATAACGACGGAACTGAAAACTTTGCGGGCGCACCGCAGTTAGTTCGAGCTCCTTTCCCAAACCAAGGCTGTAGAGCACTTTGACCGCGTTGGCGCTGGACTGAACACCGGCCCCAATCTCCGATAGCTCAGAGGCTTGTTCAAGCACTTGCACGCGAAATCCACGCTGGAGCAGGCAGGCGGCCGCTACCAGGCCACCTATGCCTGCGCCAGCGATGATGATTCGTGTGTGCTTGTCCAAGGCCAGGGGAAGAATCAGTCAGCTGTAATGCCAGCCGCCTTGACAACATTGGCCCAGCGTGTATTTTCGTCAGCGATTAGCTTGGCCAGTTCGTTGGGAGTACTCAGGCTGACAGTCAGGCCGATTTTGTCCAAGGAAGAATTTATTTCGGGAATAGTCAGCGCTTTGCCTACCTCAGTGTGAAGCCTTGAAACGATGGCGGGTGGGGTGTTGGCCGGGGCCATCAACGCAAACCATAAGTCAACATCGTTGTTCTGTACACCCTGTTCAGAGAAAGTTGGCACATCCGGCATTACCGGGAGCCGCTTACCGGTGAGGGTAGCCAGAACCCTGAGCTTGCCAGAGTTTTTGTGTGGCAATGCCATATTGGCGGGAAGGATCATGGCGTTGACATGACCGCTGAGCAGGTCGGTGACGGCCCCGGCTGAGCCCTTGTAGGGAATATGGCGAATGTTGACCTTGGCGTTCTGCTTGAAAAGCTCCATGGCCAGATGTTGGGGGGTGCCATTGCCTGGCGAGGCATAGGTAAACGCATCTGGTTTGGCGCCCAACTGTTTGATACCCTCTTCCAAAGTCTTGGCTGGAAAAGATGGATGTACAGCCAGCACCAATGAACCAACGGCCACGCGCCCGATTGGCGCAAAGCTTCGGATGACGTCATAGGGGACATTTTTCTGCACGTGGGGGTTCATCACCAGAGTGCTCACCGTCATCATCAAGGTATAGCCATCTGCAGGTGCAGTTGCCACATGCTTGCTGCCAATATTGCCGCTGGCGCCGGCGCGATTGTCGATGATCACGGGCTGCCCCAACGAATTAGACAGTACAGGCCCAATCTTGCGTGCCAAGACATCCATACTGGTGCCAGGTGTAAAGGGAACCACAATAGTGATCGTATGGGAGGGCCATTTGTCTTGGGCATTTGCAGCAGGCGTAAGACCAGTCAGCAGAGCGCCAGCGCCTAGGGCTAGGATGCTGCGGCGATCGAATTCGCAGCTGCTTGTCGCCTGATCAGGGGGCATCGGGTCGCCATCAGATGCTTGGACGTTGCCGTGTCTAGTATTTTGGTTCCACTTCATATTGTCTCCTTGGGGTGTGCACTAGTTGGTGATGTCATGAACGATTGAGCAATAGAAAGCAATAAGTTCAGTTCAATCTTTATATCAGACCAGGATGGACGGTGAAAACTGGGCACTGCGAGGGACTAGCAAAAGAGGCGTGGCCGATGGACAGTCTGCGCAGTCATTCATAGTACGATTACGCTCCGTTTCAAATTAAAACCGCCCCGCGCCAGACTAATAGTTCTGCCCTGTTGTTGGAGAGTTGCATGAGTCGTAAAAAGCCAGAAGCGTTGAGAAGCCATCGGTGGTATGGCGTAAAGGATTTGCGCTCATTTGGTCACCGCTCCCGGACTGCTCAGATGGGCTTTACCCGTGATGATTACGCGGGCAAGCCTGTCATCGCCATCATCAATACCTGGAGCGATATCAACCCCTGCCATACCCACTTCAAAGTCCGGGTTGAGGAGGTTAAACGTGGAATATGGCAGTCGGGCGGCTTTCCAGTTGAACTACCTGCCATGTCATTGTCAGAGCCGATGCAAAAGCCGACCACGATGTTGTACCGTAATTTTCTGGCGATGGAAGCTGAAGAATTATTGCGCTCCCATCCTATTGACGGTGTGGTACTGATGGGCGGCTGTGACAAGACGACGCCTGCCCTGCTGATGGGGGCCTTCAGTATGAACCTGCCTACCATCTACATGCCTGCTGGCCCAATGCTCAATGGCCGCTGGCGGGGTCAGACGCTGGGTTCAGGTTCTGACACCTGGAAATATTGGGATGAGTTACGTGCGGGCAAGATCAACGAGAAAGACTGGCAGGAAATTGAGGATGGCATTGCCAGGTCGCCAGGGACTTGCATGACCATGGGAACCGCCGCGACCATGATGTCTCTGGCCGAGTCGCTGGGCTTTACTTTGCCAGGGGCATCCTGCATTCCGGCCCCTGATTCCAATCACGCCAAGATGGCCACTCTCACAGGCAAGCGTATTGTTGAAATGGTCTGGGAAGACCTCAAGCCCTCTGACATCATCAAGCCAAGTTCATTTGACAATGCCATCGTCACTCTGATGACAATGGGGGGCTCGACCAACGCCATCATTCATCTGGTGGCCATGGCTGGACGTGCTGGCGTCCATCTGCCCATAGAGCGCTACAACGAAATTTCATCGAAAACGCCTGTTCTGGCCAACATTCGCCCATCTGGCAAGCAGTATCTGATGGAGGACTTTTATTACGCTGGTGGGTTACGCGCATTGCTTGGGGAGGTCAAAGACCTGCTTGACCTGAGCTGTCGTACGGTCAATGGCAAGACATTGGGTGAGAATCTGGAAGGGGCGGAAATCTATAACGATGATGTGATCCGCCGTCGCAACAACCCGCTAAAGGGGGTGGGCGGAATAATTGTTCTGAAAGGCAATCTGGCCCCCGAGGGCGCGGTGATCAAGGTCAGTGCCGCCACGCCGGAGCTGCTGCAACATAAAGGGCGAGCCGTTGTCTTTGAAGACTACAACGACATGGCCGCTCGCATTGACAGTGACGACCTGGATGTGGATTCCAACTGTGTCCTTGTCCTGAAAAATGGCGGCCCGCAGGGTGGGCCAGGTATGCCAGAGTGGGGCATGCTGCCGGTTCCAAAGAAACTGGTCAAGCAGGGGGTGCGAGATATGGTTCGTGTGTCAGATGCGCGCATGAGCGGTACCAGCTACGGTACCTGTGTGCTTCATGTCACCCCCGAATCCTTTGTGGGCGGCCCCTTGGCATTTGTTCGCAACGGGGACCTGATCGAATTGGATGCTAAGAATCGAAGCATCAACCTGCTGATCAGTGATGAGGAGTTACGCAAGCGCAAATCTGAATGGCGCGCGCCGCCCCCCAGGTTCGAGCGCGGGTATGGGGTTATTTTCTCCCGTCATATCAAACAGGCCAGTGAGGGTTGTGACTTCGACTTCCTTGAAGGAACCGCACCCACTGCCGAGCCTGAAATTCATTGAACCAGGCCCGCGACTGAGGCTTGCCCCATGTGCCTTTAAGCCAACCTGAAACTTCAGCCTGGCCAGGATACCTCGAAAATCTCAACACACTAAAAACCGTTTAACAAGGAGCTTTACAGATGGAACTACCGCGCAATCATTTCAAGCATGCCATCGCCGCGGGCAAGCAACAGATCGGACTTTGGTCCAGCCTGTCATCAAACTACACGGTGGAGGTAATTGCCGGCGCCGGCTTTGACTGGATCTTGCTGGATACCGAACATTCACCCAACGACCTGGAGTCGGTGTTGTCCCAGCTTCAGGCTTGCGCACCTTATGACTCCCACCCGATCGTGCGGGTGGCCTGGAATGATGCGGTTCTCATCAAACGCTATCTGGATGCGGGAGCCCAATCATTGCTAATTCCTTTTGTGCAGAACGCCCAAGAGGCCAGCGCAGCAGTGGCCGCGACAAGGTATCCGCCTCTAGGCATTCGTGGGGTAGCGGGTACGACCCGTGCAACCCGGTTTGGTCGAATCCAGGGCTACGCAAAGCGGGCTCATGAGGAGCTCTGTGTTTTAGTGCAGGTGGAAACCAAAGAGGCTGTTGACAATATTGAAGCCATCTGCGCTATTGAGGGCGTTGACGGCGTGTTTATCGGGCCTGCCGATTTGCATGCCTCTCTGGGCTATACCGGTGAAACGGGTAACCCGGCGGTTGTCCCCATGATCGAAGATGCCATCCGCAGAATTCGCAAGGCGGGTAAAGCGGCTGGCGTCTTGACTTCGGCTGAAGCAGAAGTACGACGCTATATGGCCGCTGGTTGTAACTTCACTGCTGTGGGCGCTGACGTGGGCGTGTTGGCGCGCGGCGTTGAGCAGTTGTTGGCCAAGTACAGGTAAGTTGGTCGAACCCTCTAGTTGAAACTTCAAGGATAACCATGGACGAGAATGCAGCATTCAAGGCCGGATTGGCCGTACGAAAAAAAGTATTGGGTGAAGAGTATGTCAATGCGTCATTGGCCAATGCGGATGGCGATGACTTTATGGAGCCGTTGCAGCAGTATCTGACCGAGCATGCGTGGGGTTTTTCGTGGGTGCGAGAGGGCCTGACTTTGAAAACACGCAGCATGCTCAACTTGGCCATGCTGGTAGCCTTGAACCGGTCCAATGAACTCAAGCTTCATATCCGGGGGGCAATCAATAATGGGGTGACCAAAGACGAAATGCGAGAAATATTTCTGCATTGTGGTGTCTACTGCGGCGCACCCGCAGCCCTGGATGCTTTCAAGGCTGCGCAACAGATTTTCAAGGAAGAAGCTGCCAAAAAAGCCTGAGGCCCCCTTCGATGAGGCTAATCCATCAAAGTATTTTGGGGTGGCTTTGGCTTTAACTGTCGGCCGCCGAATTGGTGGCGGTTTGTGAGCGTTTCGCAAATTCGGCGCGAAGCGCCCTTAGTTTTTCCCTTGGGTCTTCCTTGGTGGAGCTTTGATCCAACGACATCTCGGCGATAAACCGACTGGGTTGTGCGGCAATCATTTCTCGCCCTTTTTTTCGACGTTTAGGCCAACTCACGGCCAGTGTGTGCTGGGCGCGGGTGATACCAACGTACATCAGACGACGTTCTTCCTGAAGTCTTTCAAGGAGGTTGCTTGTAGTTGATTCGGCATCGCGATCGTCGTCAGCCAATGAATTGGAGCGGTCTTCCATGCTGAAAGGAAGCATGCCCTCAGTGACGCCAACCATATGAACATGGGGCCACTCCAAGCCCTTGGCGGCATGCAAAGTCGAGAGTGTCACCAGATTCTTGTCTTGTTCCTGTTCGTTGATGGTGGACAGCAGGGAAATGGTCTGGGCCACCTCCAACAATGACTTTTTGGCGCTGGCAAGTATGACGCCAGCCGTATCATCTATTTGTCCGCCACAACGCCCGGCCATCCACTCACAAAAGTCCATGACATTAGACCAACGCGCAGCGGCCAGCTTGTTATTCTCTTCGTTGTCGTAAAGTGACTTTTCATAGCCAATATCCTTGAGCCATTCCAAAAGAAGGCTCAACGCTGCCTCAGAACCTTCAGTGTGGCGAGCCCTGTATTGCAGGTCATTTACATAGCGGCCAAATTCATGCAAGCTGCCCAGCGCACGGGCGTTCAGGACTGAGGGCAAAGATGATGAAAACAGCGCCTCAAAGAGGCTTAGCTTGTAACGACTGGCAAACGTCCCAAGCTGTTGCAGGGTTTGGTGACCAATCCCTCGCTTGGGGGTGGTGACAGCGCGCAGGAAGGCGGGGTCATCATCATTGTTGACCCAAAGACGTAACCAGGCACACAAGTCGCGAATTTCGGCTCGGTCAAAAAAGCTGGTGCCTCCAGAAACCTTGTAAGGAATTTGTGCTTTACGCAGGGCCTGTTCAAGTGCCCGAGCTTGATGATTGGCCCGATACAGTACGGCAAAGTCACGAAACTCCTGATGCTGTGAATTGAGCCGAAGACTCTGGATGCGCGCGACTACCCGCTCGGCCTCATGCTCTTCATTGTCAGCATCAATGATACGAACCGGCTCGCCGGCGCCTAGGTCACTCCACAAGCTTTTGGGGAATAACTTGGGATTGGGGCCTATGACATGATTAGCTGCCTGCAGAATCGAAGTGGTGGAACGGTAGTTTTGTTCGAGTTTGATGATTTTTAGCTTGGGAAAATCAACCGGCAGCCTTTTCAGGTTCTCCAGTGTGGCACCACGCCAGCCATAAATGGATTGATCGTCGTCACCGACGGCAGTGAAGCGAGCCTCTTGAGGGTTATCGGGCATGAGCAACTTGAGAAGCTCGTATTGAGTGGCGTTTGTATCCTGGTATTCATCCACCAGTACATGACCCATTAGTTGTTGCCAGCGGCTGCGCTCATGGGGATGCTCTCGCAATAATTTGAGCGGCAATCCGATCAGGTCGTCAAAATCGACGCTTTGATAGGCGGCCAACCTTTCCTCATAGCGCGTCATGATCCGCGCAATCACCCTGTCGTTGTCACTGTTGGCTTGTGCCTCAGCTTGTGCGGCGTTGAGCCCCACGTTTTTCCAGAGACTGATGGTCCACTGCCATTGACGAGCAGTGGCTGCATCGGTGGTGCCACCGGCATCTTTAAGAATGCTGGTCACATCATCGGTATCCAGGATGGAAAACTGTGGTTTCAGTCCAAGGGCATGCCCGCTCTCCCTGAGCATATGTACACCCAGAGCGTGAAAGGTGCAGATCCGGACCTCTCTGGCTGAAGCCCCGATCAGACCTTTGGCACGTTCCCGCATTTCAGCGGCAGCTTTGTTGGTGAACGTGATGGCCGCAATGCGCTTAGGGGCGAGACCGGCTTGGATGAGTCGCGCAATTTTGTGGGTGATGACTCTGGTCTTGCCTGAGCCCGCACCCGCGAGTACCAGACAAGGGCCACTGAGAAAGTTGACAGCGTCCTGCTGTGCCAGATTAAGGCCGTGAGAATAAGAAGGAGGCATGAAGTAAGGGATAGCAGCTCGGAATCATACCGTTGTAGATCACCCAAATTCATGCATACCCAGGCTCTGCAGGCACAATACCGTGTGCTTCAGATTTTTTCAGTCACTTTTCCATTTTTTGCGCTAGTGTTGTGCGGCTATGTGGCTGCACGCCGTGGCATGTTGCCTTTGGAGGCAATTGCCGGGCTCAATGGGTTTGTGTTATTTTTTTCCCTGCCCTGCATGTTGTACCGCTTTGGCGCCACCACGCCAATAGCCCAGTTGCTGGATGTCGGTGTATTGTTGACCTGGCTGATCTGTGCGCTGATCATGGTGGGGTTTACAGTGACAGTGTCCCTCAACAGGCGTATTCGATGGAACGATGCTTCCTTTGGCGCGTTGGTGGCCGCTTTCCCAAATACCGGGTTTATGGGGGTACCATTGCTGGTGACATTGATCGGCGCCCATGCAGCCGGGCCCATGATCGTGACCATAGTCGTGGATATGTTGGTGACGACATCCCTGTGCATTGCCTTGTCACGGCTTGATGGTGCCAGTGCCCAGGGCGTGGCCCTGGCAACCAAAAATGCGTTGAAAGGCATATTTTTAAATCCTATGCCTTGGGCGATTTTGCTCGGTGGTGTCGCATCCCTACTTCAGTTTGAATTGCCCGCGCCTCTGACAAAAACTGTCTGGCTTCTTGCCGATGCGGCCTCGCCCACGGCTTTGTTCACGATCGGCACGGTCATGGCGCGTTCTCAAATGCTCGCCCGGCAAAGACAGCAGGGCCAACCCCCACTGCGCGATTACATTCCCGTTGCGATGTTCAAGCTCTTGTTGCATCCGGCATTGGTTTTGCTGATCGGCATCAGCGCCATGCAACTGGGTCTTGCGCTTGATCAGTCATCCCTGGTCGTGATGGTGCTTGTGGCAGCATTACCAAGCGCCAGCAATGTGTCAATGCTGGCTGAGCGATATGGCGCCGATAATGGTCGAATTGCCCGAATAATCTTGGTGTCTACTGCGGCGTCATTTCTCAGTTTTTCAGGCGCGGTTGCTTTGTTGACCGGAAATTGACCAGGGGTAAATCGTCCTGACATCTCTTAGGGCCAGACGAAGCCTCTGACAGCCAGATTCAAATTGCCAACGGGTCGACATCCACAGCCCAACGAATCAGTCCCTTGCCTTCAGGGCTTTGTCGCACCGCTCGCAGAACTTCCTGCCAGTCAGCCAAAAACCGCTGTAGCGCCATGCGCGACAAACATTCGATGAGCATCTGGGCTCTCTCAACATTGGCAACCCGTTGCGGTGTCATTGGAACTGCCGGGTAAATTGTGACGCCCAGGACTTTGGCGCTTTCCTTGGCCCTCACGGATGCGGCCAGCAGAAATGCCTGGGCCGATGCCTGATCACGTGCTTCGGAGCGCACCAAAGCCTGAAAACTGAAAGGGGGAAGACCAGCCTGCGAACGTTCTTTGAGCTGTAGTCGTGCGAAGGCGTCAAAGTCATGGGCTTTAAGGGCCTCAAAAATAGGGTGAACGGGATAAAAGGTTTGCACCCACATTTCGCTCTGTTGGCTGATGCTGGCATCACGGCCAGAACGACCAGCGGCTTGCATCAGCAAACTGAATAAACGCTCTGGCGCTCGAAAATCACTGGAGAAGAGGGCAGCATCCGAGTTGATGGCTGCTACCAGGCTGACTTGTCGAAAGTCGTGCCCTTTGGCAATCATCTGGGTTCCAATCAGGATATCTACCGCTCCGGCATGCATTTGCGCCATCTGTGTTGCAAGCGTACCTTTGCGCCGGGTGGTATCAGCATCAATGCGGGCAATGCGTACTGGCGATCCGTCAGGTCGTTGCACCGAGGCGAGCAACTCGCCTAGTGTTTCTTCAAGCTTTTCAGTGCCACGTCCGAGTGGCCGGATGTCAGGGCTGCCGCAGGTCGGGCAAGTTCGCGGCACACGGTCAGTCTGACCGCAGTGGTGGCAGCGCAGAGTGCGATCAATCTTGTGAAAGACCCGGTAGCCAGTGCAGTATGAGCATTCACTTTTCCAGTCGCATTCGCTGCAACGCAATACGGGCGCATAGCCACGGCGATTGAGAAGGATCAGGCATTGCTCATGTCGGGCCACGCGAGCCTTAATGGCGGCCAGCAGTGGCGGTGAGAACACTGCATCCTTGGGCTGATGGTTCATGTCAACCAGGCGCACTGTTGGCAGGCTGCCGCCTGTACCGATGCGATCGGGCATGGACAGGCGACGGTATCGGCCGCCCTGCGCAGCGGATCGGCTGTGGTGCCAGCTTTCAAGTGAAGGTGTCGCTGAACCGAGGATGACCTTGGCGCCTTCAATATGGCCGCGATAGACCGCCAGATCTCTTGCCGAATAACGAGCGCCTTCTTGCTGTTTGTAGCTGGCGTCATGCTCTTCGTCCACCATGATGAGGCGCAGATTTGGCAGGGAGGCAAATATGGCCATGCGAGTGCCCAGCATGATTCGGGCCTGGCCGAGATGGCCAGCCAGCCAATTCTTCATCCGTTGGGCGGGGGTGAGCCCGCTGTGCAGGCAGGCCACGGCTGAAGTACCGAATCGGGCTGTAAAGCGTGCTTCAAGTTGAGGCGTCAAATTGATTTCAGGGACTAGAACCAATATCTGTGCCTGTGGCTCCCTGGCCAGCAGTTGGGAGGCAGACTGCAAATAAACCTCGGTCTTGCCGCTTCCCGTGGTACCAAACAATAAAAAAGGCCCAGCTTCAGATCCAATGATTGTCAGAGCCTCGGCTTGTTGATTGGTCAGTGTTCTCGGCAGGTCCCTGTTGTCATCATCATCTACCTCTGACGGCTTGTTAGGGTGCCGCAATAACCGGCGCATCAACTGCTGTTCACTCAATTCCCTAAGTTGGGGAGGAAGGGCTGCCAGGGCAATTTCACCAGCCGATCGCTGGTAATAGGCGGCTGAAAAATTGACCAGTTGCTGCCAATGGTCTGACAGCGGTGGGATGCAATCAAGAACTGCAGTAACCGGTTTCAGCTTTTTTACATCTAATGAGCCAGTCTCATTGGATGATGCCTTATTCCAGACAACGCCGAGCGTTTCTCGTTTTCCAAGCGGAACGCGCACCAGGGTTCCATGTGCAAGCGCTTGCTCGCATAAATAGCTTAGTGCCCCGTTGATTCCGCTATGTGCTGGAGCCTGAACCAGAACCTGAACAAGACCTTGCATGCAATCGATCGATCGAATGGAAAAACTTCAAAACAACCTGGAAATTTGGCGCTAAGTCATTGAATTTAAATGGCTTTGGTCTGCTTCAATAACTTTTGTGGATAACTTTGTGAATAGGTCAATCGAGTCGCATTGACTTTGGATTCAGGAGCCGTTCACGTAGAAACTGAAAATGTCGAAAATTTTATAGAAAACATTTGAAATCAATAACTTAAGAATATATTTTCAGAAGTCAAACTTAGTTGTTAAGGAAAAACCCTAGTAATTCGAGCCCAAGGGCAATTGTGCATAAGTGAGTGGTCGCCCTCAAATTTTGTACAAAAAGAGTGAGAGGAAACACTAAGCTCGTAACAGCTTCGAATGGTGGTGAACGGCTTGGACCAATGCTGAAACATGGTCCGGCGGTGTGTACTGGCTGATGCCGTGGCCAAGGTTGAAAATATGGGTCGGTCCGGGTTGGTCCAGGTCCGTATGGGGTTTGCCAAAACTCTTCAGTACCTTGAGGACCTCAGACTCAATGACCTTCTGAGGGGCGAACAGGACATTGGGGTCAATATTGCCTTGCAGCGCCTTGCTGTGGCCGACCAGTTGTCGCGCTTTGCCAAGATTCATGGTCCAGTCCAGACCCAACACTTCGCAATCGAGTTTGTCCATCTGTTCGAGCCACAAACCGCCCCCCTTGGTAAAGACAATTCGCGGTACAGTTTGTCCATCCGCACCAGCACGCTTGATACCGGAGAGCACATTGGCGGTATAGGCCAGGCTATATTCCTGAAAGGCCCCATCAGCCAGAACCCCCCCCCAGCTGTCAAAAATCATCACAGCCTGAGCGCCAGCCTCAATTTGGGCATTCAGGTAGGCGGTGACCGCTTGGGCGTTGATTGAAAGAATCCGGTGCATCAATTCAGGTCGGCTGTACAACATACTTTTAACCAACCGGTAATCATCGGAGCCTGCTCCCTCGACCATGTAACAAGCCAAGGTCCAGGGGCTTCCAGAAAACCCAATCAGGGGGACACGCCCATCAAGAGCCTTGCGTATTGATCGCACAGCATCAAACACATAACGCAGCTTGTCCAGGTCAGGGGCTTCGAGTTTGGCAACCGCTTGCTCGTCGCGCAGCGGTTTGGCAAATTTGGGCCCTTCGCCCTGGGCGAAGGATAGTCCCAAACCCATGGCATCTGGCACAGTGAGAATGTCAGAAAAGAGGATCGCAGCATCCAGTGGATAGCGCTCCAGGGGTTGCAGCGTTACCTCAGTTGCAAAATCAACGTTGGTGGCTAGGCCCATGAAGCTACCGGCTTTGGCGCGAGTGGCACAGTACTCAGGCAGGTAACGCCCCGCCTGACGCATCAACCATACTGGCGTATGGTCAGTGGCTTGACGCAGGCAGGCACGCAAAAAACTGTCATTCTTCAGGGGGGCAAAGCTTGAACTCATGGGGCCCGATTGTCGCAGAGGGACATGTCAGCTCAATGAAAGTAGCCAATCAGCGGGCCTGGCGCACTTCAAGAATCTCAAAATCGATAGCCTCGTAATAGATGCGAGCATCCTGGGCCGCCATGTGCAAGAGAATCTTTGGGGCCTGATGAGCCACCAAACGGTGTGCTCCGACACCCACCAGAACCAGCGCCAACCCGATCAGCGGGTGCCCAAAATAGGCCATACCAATGCCCGATCCAATAATTGGCAAAACAAGAGCCGTCAATAGCAGTCGATGCTTCACATACTTGCGCGCCCGCTCAGGATTGACAATCACTCGGAACTGACCGGCTGGCAGACCATCTTTGAATTCTTGATGGGAAACCATGACCGTCTGGCCATCTTCAGAGAAATCGCTCATGACTTGTATTTGATCGAACAGCCATAGGCGCGGCTTGTCGCTGTTGTCACAGGCTTGCCAGCAAGAGATTCAGCCAGACCCTGGCGTACAAAGTTGGTCGCACGGGGGATGTCATCAACGCGC
Source organism: Burkholderiaceae bacterium (assembly GCA_017856435.1). Taxonomy (GTDB): domain Bacteria; phylum Pseudomonadota; class Gammaproteobacteria; order Burkholderiales; family Burkholderiaceae_C; genus Hylemonella. The sequence goes on along the minus strand of JAFMFB010000021.1, from coordinate 9,122 downwards.
GATGATGGAATGCTGTCAATGCCACCCGCATAGACAAGCCGACCCTTGGGGTCAACGATGTACATATGCGGAGTAACGCGAGCGCCATAAGCCTGGCCTACACGGCCATCCTCATCATGAAGGATATGGGAAGCAGCACCGTTATTAGCGCTCATCCAGCGCTTCATCTGTGGGGGACTCATGTAGTCACTGTGTTCTGGTTCGGTGGAGTTGATGGACAGCCAGACCACGCCATTGGTGACAGCTTCTTTCTGAAGGGTCTGCATATTGCCGCTACGGTAGTGCTTCTGCACAAAAGGACAGGCTGGATTGACCCATTCAAGCACCACAAAACGATTTCGAAAATGGCTCAGACGAACCACCATGCCTTGGCTATCGGTAAGGCTGAAGTCAGGCGCAGGTTGTCCAACTGAGGCTGCGTTAGCCAATGAAAAACTGAATAGGGACAACAAAACCCAATAGATTCGAAGCAGCATAGGCAACTCCTGGACATTCTTGGCCTAGAGACCAGACAGTGCTGAACGCACCTCAGCGACGCTCAGCACCTCGGACAAAACTTTGGGGGCCACCCCCTGTTTATAAAACACATAGACTGGAACGCCGTTACGACCCAGCCGGGCCAGGGCAGCCGTGATGGCCGCATCCCGGCGAGTCCAATCGGCTCGCAACAGGATGACTTGGCGGGATTTCAGGTCAGCCAGCAATTGCTGATCTGCCAGAGTTGTTTGTTTGTTGTATTGACAAGTGACACACCAGGCCGCGGTGAAGTCGACAAAGACAGTCTTTCCTTGCGCAGTAAGCTGCTCAACAAGTCCCGGCCGCCAGGCTTGCCACTGGCCTTGGAGTTGGTTTTGAGTTTGGGGTTGGGTTTGGGAGGTGGCATTGGAGCTTGAGTTGTTTTCAGCGGTGCTGTGCAGTTCCAGAAGATAGGGGCCGAGCGCCCAAAGAGCCCAAATTCCAATCAGCAGAATTGTCGAGGCCAGAACAACCCGAAGTTGTCCACTCAAGGTGATGGACCAGATTAGGGCGCTCAAAATTAGTAGCAAGGTTAGCAAAGCACCCACACCATCAACCCCATTTTGATGGCCCAGTATCCATACCATCCAGATTACGGTCATGAACATCGGGAAAGCCAGCAGACGTCGCAGTACTTGCATCCAGGCCCCCGGCTTAGGTAACCAGGAGGCAAAGGACGGCACAAAGCTGGCAAGCAGATAGGGCAGGGCCAGTCCGACGCCAAGGGCGGCAAAAATGGAAATGGCCTGAACTGAAGGCAGGGTGACGGCCAGGCCGAGTGAAGCGCCCATAAACGGAGCGCTACACGGCGAAGCCACTGCAACGGCCAAAATGCCTGTGAAGAAGGAGTCCACGACCGGGTGCTTTGCCTGAAATGAGGAAAGCGCAGTGGGCGCAAATTGTCCGAACTCGTACAGGCCAGCCAGATTCAACCCAATCAGGGTAAACAAGACAGCTAGCGCTGTTACCACCAGGGGGTTTTGTAACTGGAAGCCCCAGCCCAGGCTTTCGCCGGCAGCACGCAAGCCCAGCAGTAACAGGCCCAGAGCCATGAAACTGGCAACCACCCCCAGGGTGTAGGCCACACCGCTGATGCGGTGCCCGCGATGGTCATCAGCATGCTGGGTAAAGCTCAATACCTTGATAGCCAAGACGGGAAACACGCAAGGCATGAGGTTGAGTAAGAGCCCGCCGAGGAGTGCTCCTAACAGCGCGGCCAAGAAGGAGCCAGGCAATGCCGCGGGCTCAGGCGTCTGTGCATTTGCATCAAGTGCGGCCTGCAGGGCTGGCGAAACGCCGCTTGCTTTGACATTGGCTGGCCAGGCGCCTTCCACTGGAAGTTGGACACGCCAGCCCTGGCCCTCATGAGTGATCACCAGAGCCATCGTGGACGGGCTGGCGCTGCGTTGGTCAGCAAGAGGCAAGCTGGCTTGCCAGATGCCGCCTTGCCAGGACTGTGACGATTGGGCGGAGGGATTGGTGACTTCGGCGGTTTCGGGAAAAACATCCAGTGATTTACCGATTAAAGATTTTGGCAGGCCCTCCAAAATCAGTTCAAGTGCCTTGCCATTGATCCGTAGCCGGCTACCCGTTGCGGAAAGATTTTGAGGCTGAGCAGTCCAAGCCGTCTGGAAAGCTGCCGCGTTCAATACTGTCGATCCTTGAATCGGGATATTTAATAAAAATTCTCCCTCTTCAGGTATGCACTCGGTTCGGCAAACCAACCAGCTGGCTCGAAGCCCGACTTGCAACTTGTTTGACTGAGGTGGGGGTGAAAAATTGGGGCTGATGGTCAGAGGAACGGCCAGCAACACCGTGCCTTCATACCCGTAATTGACCAAGGTGCCCAGGGGAAGCTTTTTGGGCAAGGGCCATGCTATTTCGCCAGCCAGTACCCCAGGAGGCAGAGACCACTCGAATTGAGTGGGCAGGCCAGAGTCGCCCGAGTTTTTCCAGTAGGTGTGCCACTCAGGTTTGTGACGAAGTTGCAGTCCAACCCAAACCGTGCGTCCCGCCGAAATGCCTTCAGGCGCATGCGCGAGAAGCTCTGCCCTGACCTGATCGGTGCTGACGATGGTCTTGTCGCCACCCAGGTTGAACTGAGCGCAAACCACAGAGGCAAAGAAGGTGGCGGCGCTAAAAACCAAAAACTGGCAAACACGATATAGAGATCGAGCGCAGGTCATGAAGTTGTATCAAATGGATTGAAATAGGTGCATCTGTTGCTTGAGCAGATCCAGGTTGGCATAAAAATACCCAGTAAGCAATATGGGTCAAGAAAAAAGGGGGTAATCACCTGAAAAGGGAGCCAAGGGTTGATAGACCACAAAAAAACATTCGCTACCTAGATTTCTGTAGACACTTATAAAGCGCGTCCGATGGTGGATGTTAACTCGCAAGGGAGAAAATGGGGGCTGGCTTGTAAGCGACGCCCTCGCACTGAGCCAAAAAGCTGTGGGCTGCATAGATGTTTAGGCTGACATCCAGGATATGCTGGACATGGCACATCGGCTCGCCGAGCCGGGAGGTGCATCCGAGCAAAAGCGTACCCGGTTCGTGCGCTATTTCAGCCACACCCAGGTCAGGGGCAAGACGGCAATCGAGTACCACTACGATGTCTCCAACGAGATTTATCAAGCCTGGCTGGATCCAGCCAGAGTAACGTCGCTGAATCTATTTTCAGGCATCCCATCCTGCCCGCTGATAATGCCGGCATGACAAAAGCCGCGGTTGTTCTAACGACGCTAAACGCCAAGTACATCCACGCATCGCTGGGTCTGCGCTACCTGATGGCCAATTTGGCCAAGTATGGAAGTCAAGAATTGCGAGACCGGAGCGTGCTGAAGGAATTCACGATATCCAGAAACCGGCAAGAAGTGGTTCAAGAATTGCTGGCGCTTGACCCTGCCATTATCGGTTTTGGCGTCTACATCTGGAATGTGTCGCAGACTCTTGAGGTGATACGTCAAATAAAAACTTTACGGCCAACAATCAAAGTGATTCTGGGAGGTCCCGAGGTCAGTCATGAAACCGAGGTGCAGGAGATTGTTGCCCTGGCTGACCATGTCATCACCGGTTGGGGGGAGGTGAGTTTCCCAAAGCTATGCCTTCAATTGTTGTCGTCAGCAGGAGCACCTGAGTCAGTGGACAAGCGATTGAACCCGTTGGGGCCTGCCAAAATCATTCTGGGTGAGCAATTGCCCCTGGATGAAATCGAATTACCCTATGGCCAGTTCCGTGATGAAGACTTGGACCATCGGATTCTTTATGTGGAGGCCTCGCGTGGATGCCCTTTCAAATGCGAGTTTTGTCTAAGCTCCCTGGACAAGACGGCCTGGCCCTTTGATCTGGACAGGTTTTTGGCTGAAATCAGCCGGCTGTTTGACCGTGGTGCTCGTCAATTCAAATTTGTTGACCGTACCTTCAACCTTAAAGTTGAGAACTCCCTGCGTATCCTGCAGTTCTTTCTTGATCGATTAAGCCCTGACCTGACGGTTCATTTTGAGGTGATACCTGATTATTTGCCTGAGCGGCTAAAGGATCTGATCGTCAGGTTTCCGCCGGGCGTGCTTCAGTTCGAGGTGGGCGTTCAAACTTTCAATGTCGAAGTGCAAAGCCTGATCTCACGTAAACAGAACAATGACAAAACCATTGCAAACATAGGATGGTTGGTTGAAAACAGCAGCGCGCATCTCCATGCTGATCTGATATTCGGCCTCCCGGGAGAATCTGCCAGTAGCTTCGCGCGCGGCTTTGACCGACTTTATGCGCTGGGGCCCCATGAAATTCAATTGGGCCTGCTCAAGCGGCTGCGTGGGACCCCGATCGCCCGCCACGATCGTTCGCATGGAATGATCTACAGTGAGAAGCCGCCCTACGCCGTCTTACAAAGCGCAGCAGTGTCGGCAGAAGAAATCAGGCGCTTTACCCGCCTTGCGCGGTATTGGGACCTGGTGGCTAATTCGGGCCGGTTTAATCAGTCCCTTCGACTGCTGACCGATGGCTTATCTGCTTATGCCGCCTTTTCTGATTTTTCAGACTGGCTATGGAAGCAAGTGGGCGAAACAGCAAATTTGACGCCCGAGCAATTGGTGGATGCTGTCTATGAGTACCTGACCGATGTTCGATCACTGGACGTAGAAAATGTGCGCAGCAGCTTGTTGTCAGACTATTTGGCAAGCGGAGCCAGGGCCAGCCCAAAAAGTTTGCGTCAATTACTCCGCAACCAACCGGTCAAGTTGGAGGCTCAAGCGCGCAAGCGCTCATTCAGGCAATCGCGGAACAAGTTGATCACCCAAGGCTAAGATAGACCCATGAGCGCAAGCAATAGCAAAAAGCCACGCAAAAAGATCGGCAAAAGCAAAGACAAGGGCAGCGACCCTGTGGTCCGTTCGCATTTTTGGGCTGATTTGAGCACCAATGATTTTGCCGGCATGGATCTGGCACGAGCCATTGCAGTCTTGCCGCTGGGCGCCACTGAGCAGCACGGCCCGCATCTTCCCCTCAGTGTGGACACCGACCTGGTAACCGGTGTGCTGAAGGCCGCAATTCCTCACCTTCCGACCGACTTGCCGGTGCTTTTCCTTCCGCCACTTGCCGTGGGCTTCAGTCCTGAGCATCAATCATTTCCTGGGACGCTGAGCTTGTCAGCAGAAACCGTAATCGGTCTGTGGACTGAGATTGGTGAGTCAGTGGCTAGAGCTGGCGTGAAAAAGCTGGTTTTTTTCAATGCCCATGGGGGTCATGTGGGGCTTATGGATGTCGTCGGGCGAGCGCTACGCGCGCGCCTGGGCATGCTGGTTTACAGCACAAGCTGGTTTGATCTGCCATTAGGAAAATCCGGGGATGCCATTTCTTCGGATGAGCGTCGCTTTGGCGTCCACGCGGGGCAGGTGGAGACCTCAATGATGTTGGCGCTCCAGCCGACGTGCGTTCGTATGGAGCTGGCACAGAATTTTGAGTCCACTTCACGCCAGAGAGCGCGGGAATATGAGGTTCTTGGAAACGGCAAAAGTGCCAAATTGGCTTGGCAGATGCAAGACTACAACCCCTTGGGGGCGGCTGGCAACGCGTTGGCCGCCAGCGAAAGGCTGGGCAAGAATTTGCTGACCGCGGCTGGAGCCAGCTTGGCAAAATTACTGATCGAGATAGACCACCTTCCAGGGGGTGTGTTGCGTCAAAACCAAGGTTAAATTTCCTCCTGGAGGCTAGGTTCTGAAATCTCCAAGGCCATTCAGTAATGCGGGGGTAAATCGTCTCGCAGATTCCCAGTCGGTGTTTCGCCGCTCAACTTGATTTGAGCGGAAAGGGCGGCCAGTTCGCGCGTCAGTCGGTCAATTTGCTGTTGCTGACGAAAGATCTCCTGGTTCAGCTGATCCAGCATGTCTTCAGCAAAGCTGGTCTTGATTTCAAGCTCGACGAGTCGGTTCTCGAGCAGTCCGGGTATGTCAGGCATAGGTGACCCAGTCTTTGTGTTCGGTTGAATCCAGGTGTGGTAGGGTGTTGTAGCTGAGTAATGAATACCGTTTGGGGCTGAAAATGAGCTCGGAAACCGAGCTGTTGCGGATTCGCAGGTTGAGTTCAACTATTGACTCTGTTGGCGCACCAAGCACATGCCCGATTGCCGACGAGATGGGGCCGCCACTTGAGATCACCAGCACATTGCCTTGTTGACTTTCCCTTATCCAGTCCAGAACCTGGGTAATGCCCGATAGAAATTCCTGCCAGGTTGCCATCTTGTGCGGATGAAGACGACCCAACATCCACTCGTTAAGTCCCTGCCGGAGCAATCGAAAATGTTGCCTGTAAAGCTCAGGTGTATCTGGCGTTGGCAGGGGCTCAGGATGAACAGCTTGAATGACGGCCTGACTGTCATATTCGTCAAGACCTGAAACGATTTCGGCCTGGAGCGAAAATCCTGCGCCTTGCGCAATCCCAGCCCAGGTCTGGGCGTGGCGCAGCAGGGTGCCTGTAATAACGGCGTTAAAAACCAGACCTTTTGCGCGCCAATACTGACCCAATCGAATACTTTGGCGAAGTCCAAGGTCGCTCAACTGGTCGTAGTTTTCAGCGCCAAAAGAGGCCTGCGCATGGCGGACGAGAAAGAGATTGCCCATGGGATTATTGTCGTGCAGCCAGTTCTTCCCACCGTACGAGTGCGTCCATCAGTTCTGCCTCAATGGCCGCGTCACGTTCGTGTTGCTTGGCTGCGAGATGAGGATCACGTCGATAAATCTCTGGGTCTGACAAACTTGCCCGAATTTTCAATTGCTCCTGCTCTAGTTGGTCGATCTTGTTGGGCAAATTGATGAGTTCCTGTTGCTCTTTATAGTTCAACTTCCTTCGAGGCGAGTTGTCTTCATTTGGCTTGGCAAGTGTTGGAGTCTGTGGGGCTTTCGGTGTCTGAGGACTTGCGGGTTTGATTCCGGCTTGTTCCCAGTTCCGCCGCCGCTCAGCTTGGACCAGCCAATCTCCGAGGTCTCCCTCATATTCTCGCCAACAGGCCTGTCCATCGAAAGCGATGGCACTAGTGACCACGTTGTCCATGAAGGCACGATCATGGCTGACGATGAAGACAGTTCCCTGGTAGCTTTGCAAAAGTTCTTCCAACATTTCCAGCGTGTCAATATCTAGGTCGTTGGTTGGCTCATCCAGGACAAGCACATTTGCTGGTCGGGCAAACAGGCGTGCCAGCAGGAGCCGATTACGTTCCCCGCCAGACAAAGAACGAATCGGCGAGCGTGCCCTGGCGGGTGAAAACAAAAAGTCTGAAAGGTAGCTGTTGACATGTTGGCGCTTGCCATTAATTTCAATCCATTCGCTACCGGGGCTGATGAAGTCCTCCAAGGTGGTGTCCAGGTTCAAAGCGTCCCGCATTTGATCGAAATAAGCCACATCTAGCCTTGCGCCAAGTCTCACCCGTCCATGGTCGGCTTGCAGTTCACCAAGAATCAGCTTGAGCAAGGTGGTCTTGCCGGAACCGTTCGGCCCGATCAAGCCAACTTTGTCGCCACGCAAAATGGTGGCTGAGAAATCTTTGACGATGGGCATGCCGTCAAATGATTTGCTGATATTGTCGAGTTCGGCCACAACTTTTCCGCCGATAGAGCCTGAGTCCAGTCTCATTTCAACGTTTCCTATGGCGTTTCTCCGTGCCACCCGCAGAGCTCTGAGTTGTTCAAGCCTAGCCACCCTGCTCTGACTTCTTGTCCGACGGGCTTCCACGCCTTGTCGAACCCAGGCCTCTTCCTGGGCCAGCAACTTGTCGGCTTTGGCGTTGAGCAGCGCCTCCTGCTCTAACTGAATTTGCTTTTGTTTCTGGTAGCTGGAGTAGTTGCCGCTGTAGGCGCGCAAATTTCCGCGATCCAGTTCAAGCATGCGGGTGGCGATTCGATCAAGAAAAGCGCGATCATGCGTGATGACAACAACACTGCCCTGGAAGTCGAGCAGGAGTCCTTCCAGCCAGTTAATGGAATCAAGGTCGAGATGATTAGTGGGCTCATCCAGAAGCAGGACCTCGGGTCGCGCCACCAGTGCCTGCGCAAGCGCCACCCTTTTTCGCAAGCCCCCCGAGAGGTTGCCAACCCGCAGCGATTTGTCAAGCCGAAGTCTATCCAGTGTCTCTTCAACACGTTGTTGCCAATTCCATCCGTCCTGAGACTCGATTTGGGCCAGTATGGCAGCCGAATTTTCCGCGCCAGCTACGTACTGTTCGATGAGCTTCTGAATATCGGTCAAACCTTCACAAACAGAATCAAAGATGGTTTGATCTGGATTTAGCCTCGGTTCCTGGGCGACATAGGCGATCCGTATCTGCTGCCGAACAATCAATTCACCTGCATCAGGCTTTTCCAATCCGGCAAGAATCCTGAGCAGCGAGGATTTTCCAGCGCCGTTGCGCCCGATCAGGCCAACTCTATCCCCTTCATGGACTGCCAAACTGACATGGTCAAGAAGAGGCGCACTGCCAAAGGCAAGTTCTGCGTTCAGCAGGTTCAAAATGGTCATTTCTGATTGGTTTTGATTGGATTGGGTCTTCCAGTCCAGAATTACGAAGAAGGTGGTTTGGATGAGCTCAAGCCTCAGTTTTATTGTCTCTACTCAGGGGCATCCTACCAAGTGAATTGATCAGCTCTGCATAAGGGGTTGCGGCCGGTGAATGCGGGCATGAAAAGTGAGGTTGCTTCAAGGAAACTGACAAAAAGACTTGACCGTAGAAAAAAGCATGCTAGAATTTCAGGCTCTGCACAAATCTGGCGCCTCCCCGCATTAGATGTAGGACCAAGAAGCGACGTGCAAAAAAAGCTAAATTTTTTAATTTAGTTTGGAAACAGATAAAAAATGTGTGCTACAATCTAAGGCTTCGCTGATCGCAGCGGGAAAATTCAGGCAACTGCCTGTTTGTCTGTTCATTAAAAACATACAGCCGATAAGCGTGGGCGTTTAAAAGCGATTGCCAAGTTCTTCGGAACAAGTGCATAGCACTTAAACGCTCATGAGAATAGAAGTGAAGTTCACTTCAATTCCGTTTTTATGAGTGGCTCGAAAGAGCAAAAAATTCAAGATCGAACTATAGAGTTTGATCCTGGCTCAGATTGAACGCTGGC
>JAFMFB010000095.1 GCA_017856435.1 Burkholderiaceae bacterium | reverse complement strand
CGGTTGAGCGATCAGGCCTCCTGCAGCGGGCCTGGCAGCATGTTGCCAGACTGTTCGGAAAATAAGACCTGAATAAAAGTATTCGGGCGTGCCTTCTATCAGCCGCGATTCTGCCGCCCATGGGATCCCAACTTCCTGCCTTGATCCGGTAACAAGAAGTGGGTGAGAGTGCGAGAGAAATTTGGTAGGCGCGATTGGACTCGAACCAACGACCCCCACCATGTCAAGGTGGTGCTCTAACCAGCTGAGCTACGCGCCTAAATGCCGTTGAAGGCGGGAAGTATATCAGTAATCAACCTGGCTCCCCCTGAAAGTGCGGCCTGTGAGGGGTGAAGTCAGTGCACTTTCACAGCCCGGGTCTGCTGCAATAATCACATCAGAAAGTTGTCTTTACAAGGAGAAATTTCATGGAAATTGCAGGCAAGGTGTTTATTGTGACCGGGGGCGCCTCGGGACTTGGTGAGGGCACCGCCCGCATGCTGGCAGCCAACGGCGGCAAGGTGGTCATTGCGGACATGCAGGCTGATAAGGGCGCAGCCGTGGCTCAGGAAATTGGCGGTGCCTTTGTCAAATGCGATGTCAGCCAGGAAGCCGATGCACAAGCCGTGGTAGCCAAAGCTGCTGCCATGGGCAAGTTGATGGGCCTGGTCAATTGCGCTGGCATTGCCCCAGCCGAAAAGACCGTGGGCAAAAACGGCGCCCATGCTCTGGGTAATTTCACCAAGACCATCATGGTCAACCTGGTGGGCAGTTTCAACATGATTCGTCTGGCCGCCGAGCAGATGTGCAAGAACGAACCCGAGTCAACCGGTGAACGTGGCGTGCTGATTTCCACCGCCAGCGTGGCCGCCTACGATGGCCAGATCGGTCAGGCTGCTTATAGCGCCTCCAAGGGCGGGGTGGTGGGTATGACGCTGCCTATCGCCCGGGACTTGGCGCGCAATGGCATTCGCAACATGACCATCGCCCCCGGGATTTTCGGCACGCCCATGCTGTTTGGGATGCCGCAGGAGGTACAGGACGCGCTGGCTGCCAGCGTACCTTTCCCCAGCCGCCTGGGAACTCCCGAAGACTACGCCAAACTAGCCAGGCACATCATTGAAAACGACATGCTCAATGGCGAGGTCATCCGGCTGGACGGTGCCATCAGGCTGGCACCGCGCTGACATTTGGTCAGATTGATCCGGACTCATGGTTTCTCCTGATGTCAGACCTTGACCAAGCCCCTACATTGAATACCCGATTCAATTGTTGAGGAGCCTGTGATGCAATTTGAAAGAAGACGTCATCTTCTTCAGGCGGGCTTGGGTGCCACCGCCGCCCTGTGCTTGCCCCAACTAACTCTGGCGCAAAACTTTCCTGCCAGGGCAATCCGTTTGATCTGCCCCTGGCCTGCGGGTGGATCCAGCGATGTGGTGATGCGCGCCCTGGCAGAGAGTGCCGGCAAGGCCTTGGGCGGTCAGGTCATCATCGAAAACAAGCCTGGGGCCAGCGGAATGCTGGGGCCCAATGAACTGGTTAATGCCCGGCCCGATGGCTATACCCTGTCACAACTGACGATTGGTGTGCTGCGCCTGCCCCACATGCAGAAGATGCAATTCGATCCATTAAAGGATTTCACCTACATCATATGTCTGACCGGGTACACCTTTGGGATGGTGGTAAGAGCTGACTCCCCAATCAAGTCGATCAAGGACTTGGTTGATTTTGCCAAGGCCAATCCAGGCAAGTTCAGCTTCGGTTCAACTGGCAATGGAACCACACCGCATCTGGCGGTGGAGGAGTTTGCAGCCAAGGCTGGAATCCAGTTACAGCATGTTCCTTTCAAGGGCAGTTCAGATGGATTGCAGTCGCTTTTGGGTGGCCACATCATGGCCCACAGTGATGCCACCGGCTGGGCACCCCATGTAGAAGCTGGCACCTTGCGCCTGCTGGCCACCTACGGCAGCAAGCGCACCAAGCGCTGGCCGCAAGTTCCTACCCTCAATGATCTCGGTTATGAGACTGTCTCTGACTCACCGTTTGGCATTGGTGGTCCCAAGAATATGGACCCGGCACTGGTCTTGCGTCTGCATGATGCCTTCAAGAAGACACTGGAGGATCCGGCAGTGCTGGCTAGCTTCGAAAAGTACGACCAGCCTGTGATCTACATGAATACATCCGATTACACCAACTTTGCACGCGACAATTATCAAAAGGAAAAAGCCTTGATCGAACGCCTGGGCCTGGCGCAAAAGCCAGCCTGAACCCAGAATTTGGGTTCGCCGCCCCGACGAGGTTTCTACAATCTGCCGCATGGGCATTCCCGCCTCTTTTATCCAAGAACTGCTCGCTCGGGTTGACGTGGTCGAGGTGGTGGGCCGGCATGTGCAGCTGAAAAAAGGCGGCGCCAATTTCATGGGCCTATGCCCCTTCCATGGGGAAAAGTCGCCCTCGTTTTCGGTCAGCCCCACCAAGCAGTTCTACCACTGCTTTGGTTGTGGCAAGCATGGCGATGCCATCAGTTTTCTGATGGAACACACCGGCATGAGTTTTGTGGAGGCGGTGCAGGATCTGGCCCAGCAATTCGGCCTGCAGGTTCCTGAAGATGAGACCCCCCCTCAAGACAAGGCGCGGGCCGCCGAGCAGCGCCAGAAGCAGGTCTCGCTCAGCGATGTATTGGAAAAAGCCGGCCTGGCCTGGCGAAACCAACTCAAGCAGTCCCCCAAGGCGATCAACTACCTGAAGGGGCGGGGCCTGTCGGGTGAAATCGCCAAGCGTTTTGGCATGGGTTATGCACCCGAGGGCTGGCGGGGTCTGGCCAGCGTCTTTCCCAATTACGAAGACCCCCTGCTGGTGGAGAGTGGTCTTGTCATCATCAGCAGCGAAGGAGAAGGCGAGCCTGACAAGCGCTATGACCGCTTTCGTGACCGCATCATGTTCCCGATTCGCAATGTCAAGGGCGAATGCATTGGCTTTGG
>JAFMFB010000094.1 GCA_017856435.1 Burkholderiaceae bacterium | reverse complement strand
CGGGCGCAATAGTAGTAGCGCTCGCAGTAGCCGAAGCGAGAGCGGTGGCGGCGGCGACACCTGGCACTGGCACCAAAACGGTGCCCACCCAATATCTACCCGACACGGCAATTTGCGCTGTTAACTGCGGGCGGTTCATCGATGTCCGGCACACATCATCCCCAAACACATCATCCCCAAAATAGTTGCCCCCCCATAGGGGCAAGCCTTGAAATACCCATTAACTGGGGATTACATCCATACACTTATGTCACTAGACTTTGCGACAAAACAAATGTCTAGCGAAGGCCAGATGGATCAGAAAACCCAAATCGACGTTCGGCGCCTAGCGACAGAAAATGTTGCGCAATATTCAATTTTTAAAACCACAGATCTGGGCATTTGCCTGATCGAGCCGCTTCCTGCCAACATCGGCCAGCCGCTCGACTTTTGCTTCATCAGCATGAACCAGGCCTTTCAGGCCATGTTCGGCGTGCCTGACCTCAGCGGTCAGTCAGTGCGTAAAAATTTTCTCAGCGAGTCTGAAGATTGGTACCAGGACTTTGAGCGGGTGCTGATCACCGGCAAACCGCTGCACGTCGAGCGCCCATCCGCGCCCCAGAACAAGTTTCTGGACTGCCAAATCGTCAGCCTTCTGGACAACCCATTTCCGTGCCTGATGCTTAGCTTCACCGACATCACCAAACGCAAGGCCGCCGAGGCGGCACTGTTGGAGAGTGAGTTTCAGTACCGGGAACTCTGGGACAAGAGCCGCGATGCCCTGGTGCTCTGTTATCCGCCCGATTACAAGTTGAGCCAGGCAAATCCTGCGGCCGTGAAACTTTTTGGCACGGCGGATGCCGCGCAACTGGCCAGCCTGTCACCCTACGATCTGTCGCCAGAGTTTCAGCTCGACGGGGCGCGCTCCGAAGTTTTGGTAAAACAATACATCGCCCAGGCGATGGCATCGGGCTCTGCCTTTTATGAATGGACCCACAAACGATTGGACGGCTCGCTTTTTCCGTGTTCAGTGTTGCTCAGCAAGACTTCGATCAACGGCCAGACCGGCGTACAAGCAACTGTGCGGGATATCAGCCGGCGCAAAGGCATCGAAAACAAACTGCGGCTGGCCACGCAAGCGGTGCAGCTGGGCATCTGGGTGTATGACATTACCAGCAACCAGTTGAGCTGGGACGACACCATGTATGCCCTGTATGGCACCACGTCCAAAGAGTTTGAAGGAGCTTACGCGGCCTGGGAAAACCGGCTGCATCCTGATGACCGGGCCCGCGCAGCTGAAGAATTGGCAACCGCCATTGCGGGGGGCAAGGCTTTTGATACCGAGTTTCGCGTCTGCTGGCCCGATGGCTCGGTGCATTACCACAAGGCCAACGCGGTGGTTGAGCAGGATGCCAACGGCCAACCGCTACGCATGGTGGGCACCAATGTGGATGTCACCTCGATCCATCAGGCCAGCGAATCCCTGCGCCTGAACGAGGCTCGCTACCGCGCACTGTTTGAAAACATGTCCGAGCGGGTGCACCTGTGGCAACTGGTACGCGACCGCCAAGGCCAGATTCAAACCTGGCGGCTGCTGGACATCAACCCGGCCGCTCTGGCGGGCTGGGGCAAGACGCCGCAAGAAGTCATTGGCAAAACCGGTGATGAGATCTTTCCGGGAATGGTAGAGCGTTACACGACCATTGTGCAAAAGATTTTCGAGGAACACTCACCCCATTCCTGGGAAAGCTATATCCCTGAGCGTGATGAGCACCTAAGGTTCACCCTCGCGCCTTTTGATGACTGTTTCATCAGCACTGGCACCGATGTGACCGAATACAAACGCATGCAGGAGCAGCTGTCTGAGACCAACCAACTGCTGGAGCTGGCCCTGGCTGGCTCGGACCTGGGCGTCTGGGATTCTGACTTGGTCAACGAGGTCAACGCTTTCAATGACCGGTTTTGTGAGATTTTGGGCCTGCGTCAGGACGAGATAGACACCTCGTTTGAGGGGTGGAAGCAATGGGTACATCCCGATGATCTGGCCGAGCTGCAAAAAATAATTGATGTACATCAGTCGGGCGCGACCCGAAGCTTCGAGGCCCGTTATCGCCTGAAGCACAAGCTGGGCCATTGGGTTTGGGTGGTGGCCCGCGGCCGGGCGGTTCGCAATGCGGCTGGCCAGGTTGAACGCATCACCGGCACGATGGCTGATATCAGTGAACGCGAGCGCATGATGCAAGAAGGCTCAGAGCTTTTTCATAAATTTGAAAGTCTGGTGTCACAGTTCGGAACGAGCAGCGCCTCAGCGGATGCCAGCGCTTCGCTTCGCCCCAAAGCCCGGCTGAGTCCGCGCAATCTGGAGGTGCTGGCCCTGATTGCCCAGGGCCTGACTGCCAATGAGATTGGCGAGCGCCTGCATATTGCCTACGAAACTGTGGTCACCCACCGTCAGACCATCATGCGCAAACTCAACCTGCGCAACAAGGCCGAGCTGATCCGCTACGCGGTCGAGCACAGGATCGGCACCCCCTGAGCCCCAGCGGCCTGAGCCGCCCAAATTCATCTTAATTGGGGAATCAAAACATCCTCATTGGGGATGTTTTTTCATGCTCCGCAACTCTAAGCTTGAGTCCAAGGTTTCTTGTCAGGCGCAATCAGTATGACGGCGTCGGGGGGAGAGACTCCGTTTGAAGAACATGTCCGATGAGTTGTAGGAAGATAGCCATGAGAGGAAAAGCCAGAACAGAAATTGCTTATGTTGGGGTCGCAATCTTCATCACAGTATTCCTGCTGGCGGGAATGCTCTACCTGACCCACAAGAGTTTCACCATGTTCTCTTTGGCCTTATCAGCCAATGCTGATGAGGTGCCGGAAAGCCTGCTCTATGGAGCCGGTGGTGCCCGGACCTCAGCGGCAGGTCCAAGGCTTCAGCCTGCCTGGGCACAGGAAGGCGTTGCGTTCGACCGCGAACTGGGTCGCCTCAACGTGGCGCTGGCGCCCTCTCATGTGATTGACCGATCGCTGGCTACGGCAGCCAACGTGGTGGTACAGCGGGGCCAGGGGCGGGAGGTGGCATCGGGGGGGGTGCCGGGGGCGGGAGCGCAGG
>JAFMFB010000093.1 GCA_017856435.1 Burkholderiaceae bacterium | reverse complement strand
TTCAACACCAAGTATGTGCTGGCCAGCCAGGCCACCGCCACCGATGCTGACTTTGCCAACATCGAAAGCGTGGTGGGCCATGAGTACTTCCACAACTGGACTGGCAACCGTGTCACCTGCCGCGACTGGTTTCAGCTCAGCCTGAAGGAAGGCCTGACCGTGTTTCGCGATCAGGAGTTCAGCCAGGACCTGGCCGGCAGCGAATCAGCGCGGGCCGTCAAGCGCATCGAAGATGTGCGGGTCTTGCGCTCGGCCCAGTTTCCCGAAGATGCCGGCCCGATGGCGCATCCAGTGCGACCCGACAGCTACCTGGAGATCAACAACTTCTACACCGTCACCGTCTATGAAAAGGGGGCGGAGGTGGTGCGCATGCAGCAAACCCTCACCAGCCGCGAGGGCTTTGCCAAGGGCATGGCGCTGTACTTTGCCCGCCATGATGGCCAAGCTGTGACCTGTGATGACTTTGCCCAAGCCATTGCCGACGCCAACCCCGACAGTGAGCTGGCGCGCCAGCTGCCCCAGTTCAAGCGCTGGTACAGCCAGGCCGGCACACCCCGGGTAAACGCCATTGGACACTACGATGAGGCGCTGCGCAGCTACAGCCTGACGCTCAGCCAACACTGCCCGCCCACAGCCGATCAGCCGATCAAGGAACCCTTTGTGATTCCGGTCAGCCTGGGCCTGATCACCGCCGATGGCCGCTCGCTGGCGCTGCAACTCGAGGGCGAAGACCAGACAGGTGCCACCGTGCGCACCATCGTGCTCAACCAGGCCAGCCAGACCCTGCGCTTTGTAAACATCGACACCGAGCCGGTGCCCTCGCTGATGCGGGGTTTCAGTGCCCCAGTCATCCTGCAGATCGACTACAGCGATCAGCAACTCCTGACCCTGCTGGCGCATGACACCGACCCCTTCAACCGCTGGGAAGCCGGTCAGCGTCTGGCCCTCAAGCGCGCGCTGGCAGCGCTCAACAACCCACAGGCCAGCGCCGACGCCCAGGTGCTGGATGCGGCCTACCTCGAGGCTATGCGGCAGGTGCTGCTGCATCCCACGCTGGACGCCGCCTTCAAGGAACTGGTGCTGACCCTGCCGGCTGAGACCTATATTGCCGAGCAACTCGACCAGGTCGATCCGCAGCGGGTGCATGCGGTGCGCGAATCGATGCGACTGCAGCTGGCGTTGGCACTACAGCACGACTGGCAGGTGGTCTATGCGGCCCACCAGGACAGTGGCGCCTACCAGCCTGACGCGGTCTCGGCCGGCCGGCGTGCCCTGGCTGGCCAGGCGCTGGCCATGCTGTGCCTGGCTGCGCAACACACCGGGGACGTGGTCTGGCCCGGCAAGGCCTACCAGCGCTTCAAACAGGCCAGCAACATGACTGACCGCTTCAACGCGCTGCATGCCCTGGTGAATGCTGGTCATCCGCTGGCCAAGCAAGCACTGGAGCGCTTTCATGCCCAGTTCAAGGACCAGGCGCTGGTGCTGGACAAATGGTTTGCCCTGCAGGCGGGCACTTGTGACCGCAATGGCCAGGTGCTGCCCGAAGTGCGCCAGCTCATGAACCACCCCGACTTCAACCTGCGCAACCCCAACCGGGCCCGAAGCCTGATCTTCAGCTACTGCAACGCCAACCCGGGGGGCTTTCACCGAGCTGACGCAGCGGGCTATGTGTTCTGGGCCGATCGGGTGCTGGAGCTCGACGCCATCAACCCCCAAGTCGCTGCACGACTCGCGCGTGCCCTGGACCGCTGGCGCAAGCTCACCCCGCCCTACCAGAGCGCGGCCCGCGAAGCAATTGCCCGGGTTGCCGCCAAATCTGATTTAAGCAACGATGTGCGCGAGGTGGTTAGCCGTGCCCTGGCAGACTGACCTGACACCATCCTGGCAGGCCAGCCCATAGCCTGCCTGCACGTTCCCTTTGGAGTAGCCATGAGTTCCAAGATATCCCTGTCCCGCTACCTGGTCGAACAGCAACGCGTTGCCGGCCACATCCCGGCCGAGTTGCGCCTGCTACTGGAGGTGGTGGCGCGTGCCTGCAAAAGCATCAGTCATGCGGTCAACAAGGGCGCGCTGGGTGGCGTTCTGGGCAGCGCCGAGAGCGAAAACGTGCAAGGCGAGGTGCAAAAGAAGCTTGACATCATTGCCAACGAAGTGCTGATCGAGGCCAACGAATGGGGCGGCCACCTGGCGGCCATGGCCTCGGAGGAGATGGAAGCCATCTATGTGGTGCCCAACCGTTACCCCAAGGGCGAGTACCTGCTGATGTTCGACCCGCTGGACGGCTCCAGCAACATCGATGTCAATGTCAGCATTGGCACCATCTTCAGCGTGCTGCGCATGCCCGAAGATGACCGTGGCGTGGACGAGGGCGACTTCCTGCAGCCGGGCCGCCAGCAGGTGGCCGCCGGTTACTGCGTCTATGGCCCGCAGACCACCCTGGTGCTCACCGTGGGTGATGGTGTGGCCATGTTCACCCTGGACCGCGAGCAGGGCTCCTTCGTGCTGACCCAGGAAAATGTCCGCATCCCGGAAGACACCCGAGAATTTGCCATCAACATGAGCAATATGCGCCACTGGGACGAGCCGGTGCAGCGCTACATCAACGAATGCCTGCAGGGCAAGGACGGCCCACGCGGCAAGGACTTCAACATGCGCTGGATCGCCTCCATGGTGGCCGACGTGCACCGCATCATGACCCGCGGCGGCGTCTTCATGTACCCGTGGGACAAGCGCGAACCCAACAAGCCGGGCAAGCTGCGATTGATGTATGAAGCCAACCCGATGGCCTGGCTGATCGAGCAGGCCGGCGGGGCAGCCACCAACGGCCACCAGCGCATCCTGGACATCCAGCCCAGCGCCCTGCATGAGCGCGTCAGCGTCATCCTGGGCTCGAAAAACGAGGTGGAACTGGCGACCTCGTACCACACCCCAAAGGTATAATTTTCCCCCTGGCCGGAGTAGCTCAGTCGGTAGAGCAGCTCATTCGTAATGAGAAGGTCGGGGGTTCGATTCCTCTCTCCGGCACCAGAAAATAAAAGGGTTAGCGCTGTAGTAGGCACTAACCTTTTTTGTTTATAGCTTTGCTGTGTAGCCAC
>JAFMFB010000020.1 GCA_017856435.1 Burkholderiaceae bacterium | reverse complement strand
CCTCTGCCGCCTGTTGCACCAAAGACTGCTGAAAATTCATCAGGGTTGAACCAAGTTCTTGACGTCCCGCGCGAGCCGATTCGGTCACCTCCAGGCGCAAATCCCGCTCCAGGCGGTCCATTCGCAGCAAGGCAGCATCACCGCCGCGCCGCGACAGCAATAACACCAGCAGGATTACATTAACCCCAGCCAGGGCGAGCAACAGAAATGACATCATCTCATTCAAATGACACCCCTACAAATCGCCTATTGTTGTGCAAAAAATGGGGGTCAAACCAAGACAAGACGACTATCTTTTCAGACCTGCACATCCACCAAGCCAACCGGTCATTGTCGTGAGGAGAAAGCTGGTGATGTATCACGCCCCGCTGGATTCAATTGGATCAGCGCTTGAGATCTCAGGGGGCAAGTGTCGCGGCCAGACGCTCGGCACAAACCCGCGCCTGGTCGGCATTGCGTGCTTCCACCATCACACGCACCAAGGGTTCGGTCCCACTGGCACGAATCAAGACACGGCCAGAGGCACCCAGCTCTGCCTCAACCACCCTGGTCTCATCAGCCAGGCGAGTGTTGGCCCTCCAATCCAACCCCGGCTTCAGACGCACATTGATCAGGGTCTGGGGAAACAGCGTGACATCCGCCAGTAATTGGGCCATCCCTTGACCACTGCGCGCACAGGCCTGAAGCACCTGAAGCGCAGACACCAGGCCGTCACCCGTGGATTGACGGTCCAGAGCAAGCAGGTGACCTGAACTCTCACCCCCAAAGTTCCAACGGTGTCTGTGCAATTCCTCCAAGACATAGCGATCCCCCACCTTGGCGCGCAGCAGGGGAACCCCGCGCTTCTTGAGTGCTAGCTCCACCGCCATATTGGTCATCAGGGTTCCCACCACGCCGGGAACATGTTCATCCCGTCCCAAGCGCTCATCAACCATCAGATAAAGCAATTCATCCCCGTTGAAAAGGCGTCCACTGGCATCAACCATCATCAGGCGATCAGCATCACCATCCAGAGCCACCCCGTAGTCAGCTTGATTGGCCTTTACCGCTTCCACCAGCGTATCGGTATGGGTGGCACCAACTTCATGGTTGATATTGAGCCCATCGGGTGAACAACCGATGGAAACCACCTCGGCACCAAGTTCATGGAACACATTGGGAGCGATATGGTAGGCCGCGCCATGCGCCGCATCGACCACGATTTTCAGGCCCTTCAGGGACAGGTCGTTCGCAAAAGTGCTTTTGCAAAATTCGATATAGCGTCCCGCCGCATCGTCCAGACGTCGAGCACGCCCAAGATTGGCCGAATCAACCCAGGCTGCTGGCTCGTCCAGCATGGCCTCCACCGCTGCCTCCCAATCATCTGGCAATTTACTGCCCTGAGCGCTGAAAAATTTGATGCCGTTATCGGCAAATGCATTATGGCTGGCACTGATCACCACCCCCAGAGAGGCCCGCTGGGCTCGGGTCAGGTACGCCACCCCCGGGGTTGGCAAGGGACCAAGCAGCATGACATCTACGCCTGCCGAGTTGAAACCGGACTCAAGGGCGCTTTCCAGCATGTAGCCCGAAATTCGTGTGTCCTTGCCAATGAGGACCAGGGGTTTGGCCTCGGATCGCTTCAGGACTCGCCCTACCGCATGGGCCAGGCGCAAGACAAAGTCAGGGGTGATGGGGGGCAGTCCCACCGTGCCGCGAATACCATCCGTGCCGAAGTATTTTCTGCTCATTGTTGGTGTGGGTCCCTGGGTTTTAATTTTCTGCGGGTGGTCGAATTATCGCCCCCAACACCTGCAGCGCCTGGACGGTGGGCAAGACATCGTGCACCCGAATAATGGATGCGCCACGTTCAGCCGACAAAATTGCAGCAGCGATACTGGGCGCCATCCGTTCGTGAATGCCGGGTGCGAGGCTGAGCCCTGTTGGCAGACCAGCTATTGCTCCCAGTGACGATTTGCGTGACCAGCCAGCCAGCAGCGGGTAACCTAGGTCGAGCAATTCAGTCTGCCGCGCCAGTAGCGAAAAGTTTTGCTGCACAGTTTTTCCAAAGCCGATTCCGGGGTCCAGCACGATCCGGCTGCGATCGACTCCTTGAAGTTCAAGAGAGTGCGCCTGTTGAAGCAGAAAGTCCTTCACCGTGGGCAGGACGTCCTCGGTCATTGGTTGGATCTGCATGGTTCGGGGCTCACCATGCATATGCATCAGACATACCCCACAGCCCGGGTAACCGGCAATGACCTCATTGGCAGCGAGGGGATCCTTGCCGTCCCGCCAGCGCAGGGCCCAGATATCGTTCACGATATCAACCCCTAGATCCAGCGCTGCACGCATCAGCTGGGGTTTGTAGGTATCCACAGACAGGGGAACACCCAGCTTGAGGGCTTCGCGCAACACGGGCAGCACACGAGCCGACTCCTGGGCCAGCGGCAGGGGTACCGCCCCGGGACGGGTTGATTCGCCCCCGATATCTAGCAGGTCCGCGCCCTCCTTGAGCAGGCGCTCGCAGTGCATCAAGGCTGCGCGCGTATCAGCATACCGGCCACCATCAGAGAATGAATCTGGCGTGACGTTGACAATGCCCATCACCCTGGGGCTCATCAAGTCGATCTTGAAGCGGGTGGTCTGCCAGATCATTTCATTGCGAAACAAAAAGAAACGGGGCACACGGCCCCGCTAGGAGAAACGGGGCACACGGCCCCGGTTGGCAAGAGTCATCCTTCATCAAGCTGCCGAGGGCGAGGGGTCGGTTTTGACCGCAGCATTGCCCCCGGAATCATCACCCCCTGAACTAGGCGTGCGCGGCGTCCAGTCCTTGGGCGCTCGAGGTTCCTTGCCAGCCATAATGTCATCAATCTGCTCGGTATCGATGGTCTCCCATTCGAGCAAGGCCTTGGCCATGGCATGCATCTTGTCAGCGTTATCTTCAATCAGTTTGCGCGCCAGACTGTATTGCTGGTCAATGATGCGACGAACCTCCGAATCAACCTTTTGCATGGTCTGCTCGCTGATATTCGTCGTCTTGGTCACAGAACGCCCAAGGAATACTTCGCCTTCGTTTTCGGCATAGACCATAGGCCCCAGTGCGTCCGTCATGCCATAGCGCATGACCATGTCACGCGCAATATGGGTGGCACGCTCAAAGTCATTGGACGCCCCCGTGGTCATCTGGTGCATGAATACCTCTTCGGCAATTCGTCCACCAAACAGCATGCTGATCTGGTTCAGCATGTATTCACGGTCGTAGCTGTAACGATCCTTTTCGGGCAGGCTCATGGTCACGCCCAAAGCGCGCCCGCGCGGGATGATGGTGACCTTGTGAACCGGATCACACTTGGGCAACAACTTGCCGATGATGGCATGACCGGACTCGTGATAAGCGGTATTACGGCGTTCCTCTTCGGGCATCACCATGCTCTTGCGCTCAGGCCCCATCAAGATCTTGTCTTTGGCCTTTTCGAAGTCCTGCATTTCAACAACCCGCGCATTGCGGCGGGCGGCCATCAGGGCAGCTTCGTTGCACAGGTTGGCAAGATCAGCACCACTCATGCCGGGGGTTCCCCGGGCGATGATGGCCGGGTTGACGTCCTGACCGATAGGGATCTTGCGCATATGCACATTCAAGATCTGTTCCCGGCCCCGAATATCGGGCAGGGTGACATAAACCTGACGATCAAAACGACCCGGACGCAGCAAGGCAGAGTCCAGGATATCAGGCCGGTTGGTGGCTGCCACGACTATGACGCCTAGGTTGGTTTCAAACCCATCCATTTCCACCAGCATCTGGTTCAGAGTCTGCTCGCGCTCGTCGTTGCCCCCACCCAGGCCGGCACCACGCTGGCGGCCTACCGCATCGATCTCGTCAATGAAGATGATGCAAGGTGCATTTTTCTTGGCGTTTTCGAACATATCCCGCACCCGGGCAGCGCCGACACCAACAAACATTTCCACAAAATCGGAACCCGAAATACTGAAGAAAGGAACCTTGGCTTCGCCGGCAATCCCCTTGGCCAACAAGGTCTTGCCGGTTCCCGGGGGGCCGACCAACAGCAAGCCTCGCGGAATACGCCCCCCCAGCTTCTGAAATTTCTGCGGGTCCTTAAGAAAATCGACGACTTCCTTGACCTCTTCCTTGGCTTCATCACAGCCAGCCACATCCGCAAAGGTGACCTGGTTGTTGTTTTCATCGAGCATACGCGCCTTGCTCTTGCCAAAGCTGAACGCGCCGCCCTTGCCGCCGCCCTGCATCTGCCGCATGAAGTAAATCCAAACACCGATCAACAACAGCATCGGCCCCCAGCTCACCAGCAAGGTCATCAGCAGTGAACCCTCTTCGCGGGGCTTGACATCAAACCGCACGCCATTGGCAATCAGATCTCCCACCAGACCCCGGTCCATGTAGGTGGCCGTGGTTCGAACTTTGCGTTCGTCACTGGTAATAGCAATGATTTCGGTACCGCCCTGCCCTTCCTGAATAATGGCGCTTTTGATGCGCTTGTTACGGACTTCCTCCAAGAAGTCGGAATAGCCCATGGAGGCAGAGCCAGACATGCCCCGACCTTCAAATTGTTTGAAGACAGTGAACAGCACCATGGCGATGACCATCCACACGGCAATTTTTGAAAACCACTGATTGTTCAAGCCAAACTCCAGTCGGAACGCAGTGAAAACACCTATTTGGATGACATTCTAGGCTTTTCAAGCCCCCCCGATAGGTTCAGCCCCGATTCAGCCTCTGTCTTTGAGTGGATTTAGCATCTCAGTGGACGCACAGTGACGTGCATCAAAGCTCCGCTCAAGCTTAGCCGGGTGGCTTGAGGTGAATTCCGATCAGAAATGTTTCAGCCGAACGGTCCCGGGATGCTTTGGGCTTGAGAACCTTGACCGTCATGAAACTCTCCCGAAACAGCCTGACCAATCCATCGTAGCCACTGCCGTGAAAGACCTTGGCAACCAATGCCCCCTCTGGTTTGAGATGAGCCCTGCAAAAGTCAACGGCCAGTTCGATCAAGTGCTCCACCCGCGCCCCATCCACCGAGGCAATGCCCGACAGATTTGGAGCCATGTCGGAAATGACTAGATCGGCAGGGCGTCCCCCCAGAGCCAGCTCCAGCTTCTTCAGGACTGCGTCCTCGCGAAGATCACCCTGGATGAACTGGACGCCCTCAATGGGCTCCATCGCCAGCAAGTCAAGGGCTATGATGGCACCCACCTGAGCGCCTTCCTGATGACGACCCGCACTCAACTTTCGTTGCACATATTGGCTCCAGGCGCCCGGAGCGCTTCCGAGGTCAACCACCAGACTGTTCGGTCGGATCAGGTGCAGAGATTCGTCAATCTCCTTGAGCTTGTAGGCCGCCCGGGCCCGGTAGCCCTCCTTCTGAGCCAGCTTCACCCAGGGATCATTGACATGGTCGTTCAACCAGGCCTTGTTTACTTTCTTGCTGCTGGATTTGACTTTCATCTCGATTACCAAAAAATTGCCGACTTCCCAGTCATAGTCAAGAGGATAATAGTGGCATGCCATTGATTCAATTGTCTCCTGCTCAGCGCAAGGAAATTCGCGCCCAAGCCCATCACCTGGATCCAGTTGTCATGATTGGCAGTGATGGCCTGACATCCGCCGTCAAGAAAGAAACCGATGCCGCCTTGCTTGCGCACGGATTGATCAAGGTTAGGGTGTTCAGCGATGACCGGACGCAACGGGAAAATATATTTCAGGCGCTGGCTGATGAATTGAATGCCGCTCCTATCCAACATATTGGAAAACTACTGGTCCTGTGGCGACCCAAAGCCGCCAAGGAGCGACCAGTCAGCGATGACCGACGCCCTGGGCCGAGAGATGTCAAGTTGCTCAAGTTCAGTAAAAAAGGCGGACAAAAACCGGAAGTGAAGACTGTGCGAGTACTTGGCAACGAGCGGCTGACCTCGGGCGGCAAAATCAAACGCAGCCGCCCCAAGCAAACTAGTGTTAAGAAACGCAGCCAGACCTGAGGGCTGGGCAATCAATTTTTAAGCCCGATACGGCGCCAAAAGGCCAAGCTAACACAGCCCCATTGCGCAAGGTAAATCGCGCTTCCCAGGCCATGCCAGAAAGCCAGATTCTCCCTGGCCAGGATGCGAGGAGCCACCACCACTTCAGACATCAAGGCCAATATCATGGCCGCTAAAACCAGCCCGGTCACAACGGGTTCGGGTGTTGGCGACAGCTTTCGCAAAGAAAGCAACAACAACACCCCACAAAGGAGTCCTACCCAGGTCTGCGCAGTGAACAGCCTGGCGGCCAGACTGCCAGCCAGGCTGGCCGCTGGCAGGTGCTTGAAAAGCAATGGGACGATCCAAAGACCGAGGGCACAGAGACTGCCCCACCAAAGGGCAAGAATGAATATCGGCAGCCGTTCGCGCATCAGGCTGATGAGGCGTCAGAGGTAGCTGACCGACACAATTTCAAAATACTTGATCCCACCGGGCGCCTGAACCTCTGCAGTGTCGCCCTCTTCCTTGCCAATCAGGGCACGGGCAATGGGGGAACTGATGTTGATCAGGCCAAGCTTGAGGTCAGCCTCGTCCTCGCCAACGATCTGATATTTGACCGACTCGCCAGTCGTCTGGTCCTCAAGTTCGACCGTAGCGCCAAAGACCACCTTCCCCCCGGCATCCAGAGTCGCGGGGTCGATGACCTGTGCGGCTGAAAGCTTGCCCTCGATTTCCTGAATTCTTCCCTCGATAAATCCTTGGCGGTCCTTCGCTGCATCGTACTCGGCGTTTTCACTCAAGTCGCCCTGGGCGCGAGCCTCAGCGATCGCATTGATGACACTGGGACGGTCCACGGTCTTGAGGCGATGCAACTCAACCTTTAGTTTTTCAGCCCCGCGCGTAGTGATCGGAATTGTGGCCATGTCTCTTGATTTCTGATGAATTGAAACAGCCGGGGCAGGTCGGCGCATAACGCGGACCTGCCCCGGACTAGAAGTCAGGATTATGCCAGTTGGTGGTGCAGTTCCTGGACCGAATAGACATCAAGCTGATCGAGGTATTTCATGCCCTCGACGGCCGCCTCGGCACCGGCGATGGTGGTGTAGGTCGTGACCCGGCCCAGCAAGGCCGAGGTTCGGATATAGCGTGAATCAACGATTGCGTTACGCCGTTCTTCCACCGTGTTGATCACCATCACGATTTCATCGTTCTTGATCTGGTCTACGATATTGGGCCGACCCTCGGTCACCTTGTTGACGGTTTCACAAGCCAGACCGGCTGCCTGAATGGCTGCTGCGGTTCCCTTGGTCGCGACCACAGAAAAGCCCTGGCTGATCAGGCTGCGGGCAACCTCAACGGCACGCGGCTTGTCACTTTGCTTGACTGACAGAAACACCTTACCCGAGCGCGGCAATTTGGTACCCGCCCCCAGTTGCGACTTGACAAAGGCTTCGCCAAACGTTTTGCCAACACCCATCACCTCCCCGGTGGATTTCATCTCCGGCCCCAAGATGGTGTCAACCCCAGGAAACTTGACAAAGGGAAAGACGGCCTCCTTGACGCTGAAGTAAGGTGGCGTGATCTCATGGGTAATGCCCTGTTGCGCCAGAGTCTGGCCCGCCATGCAACGGGCAGCCACCTTGGCCAGGGATACACCGGTTGCTTTGGAAACATAGGGGACAGTTCGGGAGGCGCGTGGATTGACCTCCAGAACGTAGATGACATCCTCACCATCCAATTGCTGGATTGCAAACTGTACGTTCATGAGGCCCACCACATTGAGGGCCGCAGCCATGGCCGCTGACTGACGCTTGAGCTCCGCCACAGTTTGCGGACTAAGGCTGTAGGGCGGCAGTGAACAGGCAGAATCGCCACTGTGCACCCCGGCCTGCTCAATATGCTCCATCACCCCACCGATGAAGGTCTTGCCCTCTGGATCGCGCAGACAGTCCACATCACATTCGATGGCATCGTTGAGAAAACGGTCAAGCAGCACAGGCGAATCATTGCTGACCTTCACCGCCTCGCGCATGTAGCGCTCCAGGTCACGCTGCTCGTGGACAATTTCCATGGCACGCCCACCTAATACATAGCTTGGACGCACCACCAGGGGATACCCCAGGGCAGCCGCCTTGTCCAGAGCTTCTGACTCTGTTCTGGCAGTCGCGTTGGGGGGCTGGCGCAGGCCCAGGTCCTGAAGCAACTTCTGAAAACGCTCACGGTCTTCGGCAGCATCGATCATGTCCGGGCTTGTCCCGATGATGGGCACACCCTCAGCCTCTAGCCCAAGCGCCAGCTTGAGCGGAGTCTGCCCTCCATACTGAACAATCACCCCGCTGGGTTTTTCTTTGTCGACAATTTCCAGCACATCTTCCAGGGTCAACGGCTCGAAATAGAGCCGGTCGGACGTGTCGTAGTCAGTCGAGACAGTTTCAGGATTGCAGTTGACCATGATGGTTTCATAGCCATCCTCGCGCATCGCCAGCGCCGCATGAACACAGCAGTAGTCAAACTCAATCCCTTGACCGATCCGGTTGGGGCCGCCTCCCAACACCATGATCTTTTTATTACCGGTAGGCTCTGCCTCGCATTCATCCTCATAGGTCGAATACATATAGGCGGTGTTGGTCGCGAACTCAGCCGCACAGGTGTCCACCCGCTTGTAAACCGGACGCACATTCAAGGCACGCCGGGTATCGCGAATCTTCTTCTCGCTGGTCTTCAACAGCTTTGCCAAACGACGATCCGAGAATCCTTTTTTCTTGAGTTCTCGCAGCGTGTTGGCATCCAGGCTGTTTATGGCCTGATCGCCCCGCTGTGCGGCCAGCTGATCGAGTTCAAGCTCGATCTTCACAATCTGCTCAATCTGAATCAGGAACCACTTATCGATCTTGGTCAGGTCATAGACCTCTTCCACGGTCAGGCCCATGGCAAAGGCATCACCAACATACCAAATTCGATCCGGGCCAGGCTCGCCCAATTCCTTCTCCAGAACTTCTCGGTCCTGGGTCTTTTCATTCATCCCATCGACCCCGACCTCCAGGCCCCGCAGCGCTTTCTGGAAAGATTCCTGAAAGGTACGGCCCATCGCCATGACTTCGCCCACCGATTTCATCTGGGTAGTCAGTCGACTGTCTGCAGCCGGAAACTTTTCGAACGCAAAGCGGGGTATCTTGGTCACGACATAGTCGATCGACGGCTCGAATGAGGCGGGTGTGGCTCCCCCGGTGATCTCATTGCGCAGTTCATCCAGGGTGTAGCCCACGGCGAGTTTGGCGGCCACCTTGGCAATCGGAAAACCCGTGGCCTTGGAAGCCAGCGCGGAGGATCGGCTGACACGGGGATTCATCTCGATCACGATCATTCGGCCGTCTTTGGGATTGATCGAGAACTGAACGTTTGATCCACCGGTATCCACGCCGATTTCACGCAACACCGCCAGCGAGGCATTGCGCATGATCTGGTACTCCTTGTCAGTGAGGGTCTGGGCCGGCGCCACCGTGATCGAGTCACCGGTATGGACGCCCATCGGATCCAGGTTTTCAATGGAGCACACGATGATGCAGTTGTCCGACTTATCGCGCACCACCTCCATCTCGTATTCTTTCCAGCCGAGTAGCGATTCCTCGATCAGCAGTTCGTTGGTCGGCGAGGCCTCCAGACCGCGCTTGCAAATTACCTCAAATTCCTCAGGGTTGTAGGCAATGCCACCCCCCGTCCCCCCCAGGGTGAAGCTGGGTCGAATCACGGTGGGAAAGCCGACATGCCTTTGTACGCCCCAGGCATCCTCCATGCTGTGGGCGATGCCCGAGCGCGCCGAACCCAGACCGATCTTGGTCATGGCGTCCTTGAACTTGAGCCGGTCTTCGGCCTTGTCGATCGCCTGAGGCGTTGCACCAATGAGTTCGACCTTGTATTTGTCAAGCACGCCGTTACGCCACAGATCTAGGGCACAGTTCAACGCGGTCTGGCCCCCCATGGTTGGGAGAATGGCATCCGGTTTTTCCTTGGCGATGATTTTTTCAACGGTCTGCCAGGTAATCGGCTCGATGTAAGTCACATCGGCAGTGGCCGGGTCCGTCATGATGGTGGCCGGGTTGCTGTTGATCAGGATGACCTTGTAGCCTTCCTCACGCAGGGCCTTGCAGGCCTGTACTCCGGAATAGTCGAATTCGCAGGCCTGACCAATAATGATCGGGCCAGCACCGATGATGAGAACGCTTTTGATGTCTGTGCGCTTAGGCATTCTTGTGCTCCCGGGCCTTGCTCATCAGCTCAGTGAAGTGATCGAACAAATAGGCAATATCGTGGGGGCCAGGCGAGGCTTCAGGGTGACCCTGAAAGCAAAACGCCGGCTTATCGGTTCGGGCCAACCCCTGCAAGGTGCCGTCAAACAGGCTGACATGGGTGGCCCGTAAATTGGCGGGAAGAGACTTGTCATCGACCGCAAAACCATGGTTCTGGCTGGTGATGCTGACCCGGCCGTTATCAAGGTCTTTGACTGGATGGTTGGCACCGTGGTGACCAAACTTCATTTTGAAAGTTCTGGCGCCGGAGGCCAAGGCCATGATCTGATGCCCCAGGCAGATTCCGAAGGTAGGAATGCCGGTTTCAATCAAGGTGCGGGCCGCATCAATCGCATAGTCGCAGGGTTGGGGATCTCCGGGCCCGTTTGAGAGGAAGATGCCGTCGGGCTTATGTTGGAGCACCTGATCAGCAGGCGTCTGTGCAGGTACCACAGTAACCTGACAGCCGCGCTGGGCCAACATGCGCAGAATGTTCTTCTTCACGCCAAAGTCATAAGCCACAACATGGTATTTCGGTGCTGTTTGCCGACCATAGCCAGCGCCGAGTTGCCACTCGGACTCGGTCCAGCCATAAGCTTCGCGGGTACTGACAACCTTGGCCAGATCCTGGCCAGACATATTGGGAGCCGCCTTGGCCTGAGCCACAGCCTGATCAATCAGCGCTTGAGAAACCTGCTGGCCTGGCAGCAAAGCCAGGATCGATCCGTTCTGCGCCCCTTGACTACGCAGGATTCGGGTCAGCTTGCGCGTGTCCAGATTGGCAATGGCAACCGTCTTTTCACGGATCAGATAGTTGGACAGGGACTCGGTGCTGCGAAAGTTTGAAGCCAGCAGCGGCAGGTCCTTGATGATCAACCCGGCCGCGTGAACCTTGTCGGCTTCAATATCCTGGGGGTTCACACCGTAATTGCCAATATGGGGATAGGTGAGGGTCACGATCTGTCGGCAGTAACTGGGATCGGTGAGAATTTCCTGATAACCAGTGATGGCAGTGTTGAAGACCACCTCCCCCACTGTGGAGCCAGGAGCGCCGATGGAATTGCCGATAAAAAACGTGCCGTCTGCGAGGGCCAGAATGGCCTGAGGGGTGTTTCCCTGAAGAGACAAAAGCACTGGGTACTCCGTTAGGTTACGGGCGCGCCCACGCATCACTGGGAACCTGGTGGATCCTGATTGCTGCTTGCTATAGGGATTGTTCGGCCTGAAATGCGCTGGGGCGGCTGAATTTCTGAACCAATGAATTATAGCTGAGAGGACAGCTCGGCCGGCTCAGCAGGACCTAAAACTACGTTACAACAAGAGCCGCCGAGTTGCCTTAGGTCGTGTTTTGAATACTGGCATACAGGCAAATTGCAGCGGCTGCCGCCACATTCAGTGACTCCTCGCCGCCCGGCTGATCAATTCTCACGGACAGTTGAGCCAGCGATGCCAGTAATTGCTGCACCCCCTGACCCTCATGCCCAAATACCCAGGCACAAGGCCAGGGAAGTTTCTGCTGCCGAATCAACTGGCCGTCGTGGGAACTTGTCACCAAGATCGGCACCTGCAGTGACTTGAGTTCAACGGGTGAGACGCCCTCAATCAGTTGCAAGCCGAAATGCGCTCCCATCCCAGCGCGCAGCACTTTTGGCCCCCAAAGTGCGGCAGAGCCCTTCAGGGCAAGGATTTGCATGAATCCAAAGGCCGCAGCACTTCGCAGGATCGACCCCACGTTGCCAGGATCCTGCACCCGATCCAGAACAACCGTAGGAATATCCAGTTGCATACCCGGTGAAACCGGAAGATCGAATAAAAAACCCATCTGCGTCGAGGAGGCGATGCTGCTGATCGCGGCAAAGTGCTGGTCTGAAAGTCGCACCACTTTGGACGTTGCGGGGATCATGTGGCGAAGCGGGGAGGCCCAGCCAGTATCGGAGAAAACAGCGACGGTGGGTGACCAACCCCGGTGCAGGGCCGCTTCACAAAGATGATCGCCCTCGACCCAGAAACGGCCGGATTGTCGGTAATGGGTACTTTCCTGGGCAAGGGCTCTGAGTTCCTTGTAAAAGGAATTGTCCCTGGAAGTGATCGTGACAATCTTAGAGGAAGTCATCGGAACAAGCCCGCAACTGGCGCAAATGATTTGCGATGCTCGGGGCAGGCCCCGTGCTCCTGCAAGGCGGCCAAGTGCTCAGCTGTGCCATAGCCCTTGTGGGCTGCAAAGCCATATTGGGGAAACACCCGGTCATACGCGGCACACCAGCGATCCCGGTGCACTTTGGCCAGGATGGAGGCAGCCGAAATGGCTGCTATCTTGGCATCGCCTTTGACGATGGCCTCCGCCAGAACGTCCAGGCGCGGCAAGCGGTTGCCGTCAACAAGCACTTTGGCGGGCTTGAGCCGCAGGCCCTCTACCGCTCGCTGCATTGCCAACAGGGTGGCTTGAAGAATATTGAGACTGTCAATTTCCTCGACACTGGCCTGTGCGATGGAACAGCACAGGGCTTTGGCACAAATCTCGTCGTACAGCTGTTCCCGGCGCGAGGCACTCAGTTTTTTCGAGTCTGCCAGTCCCAGAATCGGACGCATGTCATCCAGTATTACGGCCGCAGCCACCACAGGACCAGCCAGTGGCCCCCGCCCAGCCTCATCAACCCCAGCCACCAGGCCCGGCGGATCCCAAAGCAGAGAAGACTGCTCAGCTTGCAAGAACCTGATGGATCGCATGGACGGCCAGTCTTGAGGTATCCCGCTGCAAGTCATGGTGCAGCTTGGTAAAGGTTTGCTCCAACTCAGCAACCCGTTTCGTGTCATCCAGCCAGGCCAGGGTCATGCGGGCAAGGTTTTGCGGCGTGGCCTGTTGCTGGATCAACTCAGGAACCACAAAGTTACGACACAGAATGTTGGGCAGACCAATCCAGGGCAACAATTGCTTGGACTTCATGAGCCAGTAAGTCAAAGGGTTCATGGCGTAGGCAATCACCATGGGGCGCTTGAACAAGGCCGCTTCTAGAGTGGCCGTACCACTGGCCATCATGGCCACATCACAGGCTGCCAGAACCTCATGGGAACCTTCTTGCAGAAATCTGACCCTCTCCTGCATCCCGGCGGCATCGGCAGCCAGCATGAGATCGTGGTGTACGGAGGGAACCACGGGCAGCAAAAACCTCAGCTCAGGTCGCTGCCTTGACATCAGCTCTGCGGCTTTAAAAAAGCGGTGCGCCAAATACCTGATTTCTGATTTTCGACTTCCCGGTAACAGCGCCACTACGCTGTCGTTTTCGCCCAGCCCCAAACGGCGCCTAGCGGCCTGTCGATCAGGGGCCAAGGGGATGACATTGGCCAGGGGGTGTCCAACATAGCTGGCTGCAATACCATGCTTTTCCAGCAAGGCTTTCTCAAAGGGAAAGATGCACAACACATGATCGACACTGACCTTGATCTTGACCACGCGCTCGGGTCGCCATGCCCATATCGATGGACAGATGAAATGCACCGTCTTGATCCCGGCCGACTTGAGATCTTTTTCCAGGTCGAGGTTGAAGTCTGGCGCATCCACACCAATAAACACACTGGGTCGTTCGCTGATCAGGCGAGCCTTCAATTGCCTACGGATACCAATGATCTCAAGGTAATGTCGCAGGACTTCGACATAGCCTCGTACGGCGAGCTTTTCGCTAGGCCACCATGCCTGAAAGCCGCGCCGCGCCATCTGCACACCTCCGATACCCATTGCCTCAGACAATGGCCAATCCTGCTTAATGCCATCAAGCAAAAGTCCCGCCAGTAAATCGCCCGAGGTCTCTCCGGCAACCATGGCGAATTTAGGGACTAACGGTAATTCAGAATTAGCCGATTGGTCCGACTTGTTACAAGCAGCAGTTGCCGACATTGCCTTCTGCTGGGACGCGCTCATGATGTGTCTTAACGCACAATGCCACGCTGCGGCGTCGAATTCGCCAGGAAGGCCAGCATCAAGTCAATATCGGATCTGGCTTCAGGAAAAAGTCTTGCCAGATCGGCAATTTGGGTCTGCGTCTGCTCCAGGGTCAGACCGTCGCGGTACAGCGCCTTGTGCATGCCTTTGACAGCATTGAGCCTTTCAGATGAAAAACCCCGGCGGCGCAAGCCTTCAAAGTTCATGGATCGGGCCTGG
This sequence comes from Burkholderiaceae bacterium, assembly GCA_017856435.1. Lineage (GTDB taxonomy): Bacteria > Pseudomonadota > Gammaproteobacteria > Burkholderiales > Burkholderiaceae_C > Hylemonella. The sequence continues at coordinate 28,974 of JAFMFB010000020.1, read as the reverse complement.
GCTGGCTGGCCCTGGCACATGACAAAGGGAGGCAAGTCACCAAACAAGAGCGAGCACATGGCCGACATGCTGTGATCCCCAATGCGAACAAACTGGTGAACCACGGTGAACCCCCCCAATATCACCCAGTCGCCGACCACCACATGGCCAGCCAACTGTGTGTTGTTGGCAAAAATGCAGTTGTCGCCCACCTGGCAATCATGGGCCAGATGGGTATAGGCCATCATCCAGTTGTCGTTGCCCAATCGAGTTAGCCCGCCACCCTGAACCGTACCAATATGGTAGGTGCTGTACTCGCGAATAGTGTTACGGTCGCCAATCTTGAGCTCGCAAGGTTCGCCTTTGTATTTACGATCCTGATTGTCTGAACCGAGGGAGACGAATTGAAAAATCCTGTTATCACGGCCAATGGTGGTGTGGCCCTCGATCACGCAATGAGAGGCAATGCGAGTTCCAGCTTCAACCCGGACATACGGCCCAATACAGCTGTAGGGCCCGACCACAACCGTACTATCGAGCTCAGCTTTCGGATCAACAATGGCGGTTGAGTGAATGTCTGCCACGTGAAATTCCTAGGCAATTTTGCGCATGGTGCACATCAGTTCGGCCTCGACCGCTCGCTCCTCTCCCACGCTTGCAAAAGCCCGGAACTTGAAAATGCCCGCCTTCATGCGATCGAGCTCCACCTCCAGAACAAGCTGGTCGCCGGGCTCAACCGGTCTTTTGAACCTTGCCCCATCGATGCCAGCGAAGTAATAGACGGTGTTGTCATCAGGCGTTTCTCCCATGGTCTCAAACGACAGGAGGGCCGCGGTCTGGGCCAATGCCTCCAGCATCAGCACCCCGGGCATGACCGGGCGATGTGGAAAATGGCCATTGAAAAAATCTTCATTGATCGTGACATTTTTAATGGCTTTGATGCGCTTGCCTTTTTCGATTTCGAGCACCCGATCGACTAGCAATATCGGGTAACGATGCGGTAGCTTTCGTAAGATCTGGTGGATATCCATGGTGGTCATTTTTTTATTTCCTTCACATCCTTTTCCAATGTACGCAGGCGCTCCCGCAGGGTGGCCAATTGCTTGAGCGATGCAGCATTTTTCTCCCAGACAGAATTTTCGTCCAACGGGTAAAAGCCCGTGTAGTGGCCCGGCTTGTTGATTGATCGCGTCACCAGGGTGAAGGAAGAAATATGCACGTTGTCTGCAATGGTCAGGTGGCCAAGAACGCCGGCACTCCCACCAATAGTGCAATTGGCGCCGATATGGGCGCTGCCGGCAACCCCGACACAGCCGGCCATAGCGGTATTTCGTCCCACATGAACGTTATGGCCAATCTGGATCAGGTTATCAAGCTTGACCCCGTCTTCAATAACCGTATCAGCCAAGGCACCCCGGTCAATACATGTGTTGGCCCCGATTTCCACATCATTTCCGATGCGGACAGATCCCAACTGTTCAATCTTTTCCCAGCGCGCCCCATCCTTTGCAAAACCAAAACCGTCAGCGCCAATCACCACACCAGGATGAATCAGGCAACGCTCACCAATAACGCAGGACGCGCCCACCGTGACCCTGGACTTGAGTTGGCTACCAGCACCAATGCGGGCATTCGCCTCGATCACGCACAGGGGGCCAATCGACGCAGTTTCATGAACGGTGGCTGTTGGGTCGACAACAGCGCTGGGGTGAATTCGGTTACCAACAGGCAAGGGATGGTGTTTTCGCCAAAGCTGGGTTACCCGGGCAAAGTACAAATAGGGTTGCTCCGCAACAATGCAATTGGCTCGGGACATTGCAATATCGGACATTGCCCGATCAACAATCACACAGCCAGCGCTAGAAATAGCAAGTTGCTGCTGATACTTGGGATTGCTTAAAAAACTAAGTTGTGTGGTGGTAGCTTGTTCCAGCGGAGCCAGGCCTGTGATCTGCAAATCTGGATCGCCGTGTAGCTCACCACCGAGGGCTTCAACAATGGTTCCTAGACGCAGCGCCACAGTCTGGTCGCCCGGATTTATTTGGAAGCGTTCAGTGCCCGTATCACCTTGTCGGTGATGTCATGCTTTGGGTTGACATAGACCGTGTCCCTTGCATTAAGAATCAGGTCATATTTTTCGCTGTCAGCAAGCTGTCGAACCACCCGGTTGGCACGATCCAGAACTTGTTGCAATTCTTCGTTTTTGCGCAGGTTCAGGTCTTCCTGAAATTCGCGACGCTTGCGCTGAAAGTCACGATCCAGGTCAACCACTTGGCGCTGGCGAGAGTTGCGTTGGCTCTCAGACAGAGTGGGCGCCTCACGCTCCAGCTTGTCAGCCATCGCCTTGATGCTGTTACCCTGATCCTGCAATTCTTTCTCGCGGCGTGAAAATTCCTGTTCGAGCCTGGCTTGCGCATTCTTGGCTTGCACTGCGTCACGCATGACACGGTCTACATTGACCGCACCCAGTCGAAATTCCTGGGCCTGTGCCAGACCCATAAAGCCACTGATCAGAATGGGCAAAGCACAGTTACGTAAAAACAGCTTCATTAGAAAGTCGTTCCGATCTGGAATTGAATGGACTGGATTCTATCGCCTTCCTGCGATTTGATCGGCTGAGCAAAGGCCAGGCGCAGGGGACCCATGGGCGATATCCAACTCAGGCCAACACCCGCTGAAGACCGGAACTGGCTCAGGTCGATGGCCTGATCAGCACCGTAGGCGTTACCCATGTCGACAAAACCATACATCCGCAGGGTCCGGTCATTGCCTGCGCCGGGAAAGGGGGCTTGCAACTCAAAGTTCAGGTTGGCCTTCTTGGTTCCACCAATTGGAAGGCCGCTGACTGAATCAATTGGTCCAAGACTACCCGCCTGAAAGCCGCGAACGGAGCCCAGTCCGCCGGCATAGTAATTTTTGAACAAGGGGTAGGTCTGACCATTCAGACCCTGACCTCCAGCCAACTCGCCATTGAAGGCAAAGGTGTATTGCTTGGTCAGGGGGATGTACTGTTGGTACTGATAGCCACCACGCACATAGCGCACATCGCTGGTTGGGCTGATCTCACCATTGAGACGCTGAAAGCTGCCACTGGTTGGGACCAGCGCACTGTCTCGTCCATCGCGCGCCCATCCGATAGTGACCGGCACAGCAGTACTGGATGAGCCAAACTCAGAGACATAGCTGCTGTAGGCTGCAGGCAGGTAGGTTCCTGTCACGATAGAGGTCCGCTCAACACCCAGACCAAAATAAACCGTGTCGCGTTCTGTGAATGGCACACCAAATCGGACACTGCCGCCAGTGGTCTCAAGCCGGTAACTGTCCGGATCCAGATACAAATAGGGCCGGAAGACACGGTGATAGATATCGAAGGTTCGGGAAACCCCATCTTTGGTGAAATAAGGATCGGTGGTATTGACCACCACAATCCGATTCAGGCTACTGGTGTTGATATTGATTCCAAGCGATTGGCCGCTACCAAATGCATTTTGCTGGTTGATGCCAAACATCAAGCCCAGTCCATCGGTACTAGAGTACCCGGCACCAATCGTGATACTGCCCGTTGCGCGTTCAGTCAATGAGACGTTCAGATCCACCTGATCCGGCGCCCCGGGGACCTCCAGGGTTTCAATATTTACATCAGAGAAATAGCCAAGCCGGCCCAGACGGGAGCGCGACAACTTGATTCTGTCGCCGTCGTACCAGGAGGACTCAAATTGACGCAACTCCCTGCGAATCACCTCATCGCGGGTTCGGTTGTTGCCGGCAATCTGGATGCGGCGCACATAAGTCCGACGGGCTGGTTCGGCCATCAAAACCAGGGCCACCCGATTGTTGGCGCGGTCAATGTCTGGCCTGGGTTGAACCCTGGCAAACGCATAACCAAATTTACCAAAGAGGTCGGTAAAGGACTTAACCGTTTGCGCCACCAAATCAGCGTTGTAGGCTTGACCGGGCCTGATCGCCACCAAGGCCTTGAATTCATCGTCCCGGCCCAGATAATTACCCTGCAACTGTACACCTGTCACCACGAAACGCTCGCCCTCGGTCACATTGATCGTGATTGAAATATCCTGTTTGTTCGGGGAGATGGCGACCTGCGTCGATTCCACTCGAAACTCAAGGTAGCCCCTGGCCAAGTAATAGGAGCGCAGGGTCTCAATGTCAGCATTGAGCTTGGTACGTGAATAGCGGTTTGATTTGGTGTACCAACTCATCCAGTTGCCAGTATCCAGATCAAACAACTTGCGCAGATCGGTCTCGGAAAACGCCTTGCTTCCAACAATGCGGATCTCCGAAATTCGGGAGGGCTCACCCTCGGAAATAGTGAAGGTCAGATTGACCCGGTTACGTTCGATCGGCGTCACCGTGGTGACAACCTCAGCCGCATAAAGACTTCGGTTGATGTACTGACGCTTGAGTTCTTGTTCGGCCCGATCGAGCAAGGCTTTGTCAAAAGGACGTCCATCGGTCAGTCCGACATCACGCAGCGCCTTCTTGAGGACGTCCTTGTCAAATTCCTTGGCGCCAATAAAGTCGACCTCGGCAATTGTGGGGCGCTCCTCAACCACAACCACCAGCACATCCCCGGCCACCTCAATGCGCACGTCCTTGAAAAGGCCGAGCTCAAACAGGGCACGAATGGACGCGGTACCGGTCTCATCGTTATAAACGTCACCAACCCTTACCGGAATAGACGCAAACACGGTTCCTGGCTCCACCCTTTGCAAACCCTCAACCCGGATGTCCCGCACCTTGAAAGGTGTCACGGCCAAGGCAGAATTGATGGCGATGAAGAGAGACAGTACAGCAATTGCCAGGCGGGAGAAATAACGATGTAAGTGAGTCATGTAATTCATTTAAAAAACGAACAAGGGCCGACTGGGCTTAACTAAAAAGGCGAGCCAAATCATTGAATAGGGCAATTGACATGAGAATCACCAGCAAGAAAATGCCGCCTCGCTGAAGTCGCTCGACCCAAAAATCCGAGATGGGCCGGCCAGTCACAGCTTCCCAAAGATAATACAACAGGTGCCCTCCGTCCAAAACAGGCAAAGGCAACAGGTTCAGAACCCCCAGGCTGACACTAATCATTGCCAAAAAAAGGAGGTACTGGGTCAAACCAATCTTCGCGGACTGCCCCGCATAGTCGGCAATGGTCAGGGGGCCACTGAGATTTTTGAGCGAGGCCTCGCCGGTGATCATCTTCCAAATCATGCGCAGACTCAGGTGGCAGGCCTCCCAGGTACGACTTACCGCACGACCAAGCCCCTCGATCGGGCCGAGTTGAACGGTTACCAATTCCGGAGTTCCGCCCACATAGGCGCCAATGCGGCCCACCCAGAGGTCGCCCTCCCGTTCAGCCGTGGGGCTGACCGCAATCGTCAGTTCACGACCGTCGCGTTGAACCTGCCACTGCATGGGTGGCGCCTGGGCACCACGGTTTGAGGCTCGGATCAGTTCGCGCAGGCTTCGACCGTCGGACACAGTTGTCCCATTGACCCGCAAGATCTGGTCGCCTGCCTTGAGCCCGGCGCGCTGCGCAGCACCATCGGGCAGGATCTCACCCATCTTGGCCGGAGTAAAAGGCGCATCCAACCCAATACGCCGAAGCAATTCGATATCGGCCTGTTTGGCCTGCAACCCGTTCATGGGCAGAACAAACTCACGGCCCTCTTGTGTTTGCAGGCGCAAGGCACGTTCCTCGAGAGCAGCCTGGGTCAACAGCCAGCGTAACTCGGTCATCGTCTGAACCGACTGCCAGGCCGCGCCGTCCTCCTGCACTTGGGTAATGCGCTCCCCTCCCTGCATGCCGGCCTGTTGCGCCATGGATCCGGCAGGTGGCGTGGCAACCACCGCGCTAGGCTCAACAACACCGGTCCAATGAACCACCGCATAGAAGAGCACAGCCAAGACAAGGTTTGCCGCCGGTCCTGCAGCCACAATCAGCGCACGCTTGTGTAACTTCTGTTGATTGAAAGCCAGATGACGTTGCGCGGCATCAACTTTCCCCTCACGTTCATCCAGCATGCGAACATAGCCACCCAGCGGTACCGCACAGAGGGTGAATTCAGTTTCATTCGAACGGGGATACCAGCGCCATAAAACCGGGCCAAACCCGATTGAAAATCGCAATACCCTGACACCACACCACTTTGCTACACGGTAGTGGCCGTACTCATGGACAAAAATCAGCAGCGTCAGGGCCAGAAGAAAAGCTGGTAGGGTCAACATCTGTCTTGGTGCCCTAGAGTTTCTGCAAAAGCGCTGTAGCAGTTCGACGGGTTCGGGCGTCCAGATCGAGCAAGTCCTCCAGGGAGCCGGGAGCATTGATCTCCATGGCCGTCATGGTGGCCTGATTGACGGCGTGGATCTGGTCAAACCGAATCCGGGCAGCCAGAAACGCCTCCACGGCCACCTCGTTGGCCGCGTTCAAAACCGCTGTACTCCCAACCGGCGCGCTCAATGCCTCCCAAGCCAACTTCAGTCCGGGGTAACGCTTGGCATGATCCGGTGAATCGAGTGGCTCAAAGGTCATGGCCGCCAAATTATGAAAGTCAAGTGCGGCCGCCCCTGAAGCAATGCGTTGTGGCCAGGACAGGCCGTATGCAATCGGTACCCGCATATCAGGCGTACCCAACTGTGCCACCACTGAATTGTCGTGGTACTGCACCATGGAATGAATCACGCTCTGAGGATGAATGACCACTTCCAGCCGTTGTGCAGGCAGGCCAAAAAGGTAATGAGCTTCTATCAACTCAAGCGCTTTGTTCATCATGGTGGCCGAATCCACCGAAATCTTTCGACCCATGACCCAGTTAGGATGAGCGCAAGCCTGGTCGGGTGTAACCAGATGCAGCGTATCAGGATCCCGCGTTCGAAAGGGCCCGCCAGAAGCGGTAAGAATGATCTTGTCAACCCGGTCATTCCAGGTGCTGGCATCCTGCGGCAAGGATTGAAAGATTGCAGAGTGTTCGCTATCAATCGGCAGCAATGTGGCCTGCCCCTCTCGCACTGCCTGCAGAAAAAGCTCGCCCCCCACCACCAGCGCCTCCTTGTTGGCAAGCAGCAGTCGTTTGCCAGCACGAGCGGCCGCCCAACAGGCGGGCAGGCCGGCGGCGCCTACGATGGCCGCCATGACGGTATCCACCTCCGGGTGCGCGGCCACTTCCGAAAGGGCCGATACACCACTGAGCACCTGGGTCTTGAGGTTCAATGTACGCAATGAGTCCCTAAGGACCTGGGCACGCTTCAGATCAGGCAGGACCGCGTAGCGGGGTCGATGTTGCTGACATTGCGTTAACAACAAGTCGGTCTGGGTCGCTGCCGTGAGAGCAAAGATTTCAAACTTATCCGGGTGGCGTGCAATGACATCCAGCGTATTGGTTCCAATCGAGCCGGTGGCGCCCAGAATTGTGACGCGCTGCTTCATGGCTTGAGCAGTGAATAAAACATCATCGCCAAGGGCAATGTCGGCAGCAGAGCGTCAATCCGGTCAAGCACACCCCCGTGTCCGGGAAGAAGCCGGCTGCTGTCTTTCACGCCTGCGCTGCGCTTGACCAGGGATTCCAGCAGATCTCCCACCACGCTCATCCCCGTCAGCAACAACATCCCAAGAATCAGGATCAAGGCGTTGGCTTGATTCAGCAGGTGTGAAAAGAGTGAAACAGACAGGCCCAAAGTACCTGTTTCAGTGATCCCCCAAGCCAGCGCAAGAAGCAAAACACCAAAAGCACCCCCCCAAACTCCCTCCCAGGTTTTTCCAGGGCTGATCGTCGGCGCCAACTTGTTCTTGATAAAGCGTCCACCCAAAGTCCGACCCGAAAAATAAGCCCCGATATCAGCCACCCATACGGAGGCCAGCACCGACAATAAAAAACCGGCACCAATTGAGTGCGCTTGCACCACTGCCAGCCACAACAACCACAAAGCCATCAATCCGCCGCTCAGTCGAAGCGCTTGGGGTAACTCGCGCCAACCGGCTACTCCACGTCTGAGCAGTGCGGCCCCCAACAGCACCCAGGAAGACGCCGCCACCACCCAGAGGGCGGGCAAAGAACGTTCAGTCAAACCCAGGTCCCAAGACATGACACAGGCTAGAAGGCAGGCAAATCCAAACAGCCAGGCTGCAAATTGCCCAAGACCATTGAGACGACTCCACTCCCAGCCAGCCGCAGCCACCAGGACCAGTGTCACACTGCGCCAGGCCCAGCTTTCCTGATAGAACAGCGCCGGCAACAGCAGAGCCAGCAAGACGACAGCGGTAATGACTCTTTGTTTCAACATGACCGTAGCTTACTTTGGCCTAGGAAGTTTCGGTCTGTCTTCTGACTCAGAAAGTTGCGCAGAGGTCATACCAAACCTGCGCTCGCGACTTAGAAACGCGGCTATGGCTTGATCCAGCGCTGATTCATCAAAATCAGGCCATAGTTTTTTACTGAAATACAGTTCTGAATAGGCAGCCTGCCACAACAAAAAATTGCTCAGGCGCATTTCTCCGCCAGTGCGAATGAACAGATCAGGATCTGACACATGCGCCAAAGCAAGGGCGTCAGTGATGGCCTGCTCAGTGATTGGCTTGCCGAAGGCAGCCACTTTGCCAGCAGCTTGCACCATATCCCAGCGCCCACCGTAATTGAAGCAGACATTGAGCACCAGGCGTGAATTGTGGGCTGTGGCTGCCTCACCCTGGGCAAGTCCGTCGGACACTTTCTTTGACAAGCCTTGCCGGTCACCAACAAAATAAAGGCGCACCCCATCTTTAAGCAGCTGCGGCACCTCCTTGGCCAGGGCGTTAGCCAAAAGATCCATCAGCCCCAAAACTTCATCGGCCGGACGTTTCCAGTTCTCAGAGGAAAACGCAAAAACAGTCAGCACCTTGACCTGGCGCTCGATACAGGCGGCGATGCAGCGGCGCAGGCTTTCCAGACCCTGTCGGTGCCCAGCCAATCTGGGTAATAAACGCTTGGAGGCCCAACGGCCATTGCCATCCATCACAATGGCAATATGGTTTGGACCTTCTTGCGAAACGCTCATCAATCAGGAGCCGGAAGCGGACAGCCGTGTTTTAGATGAGCTGGCTGACAAAGAAAAGCGTCCCCGGCCATACCACGGGTCAAAACAGGTCGCATCTGCAAGCACCCCATCCAGGCCAGATCAAACGGCCATGACCTCTTGCTCTTTACTCGCAACAACTTGATCAATGGAGGTCACATGCTTATCAGTGAGTTTTTGAATTTCGGCCTCAGAGCGCTTTTGATCGTCCTCTGAGGCCAGCTTGTCCTTGACCAATTTCTTGACCGCCTCGTTGGCATCCCGCCGAAGGTTGCGCACAGCTATCTTCGCGCCCTCGCCTTCCTGGCGCACCAGCTTGGTCATTTCCTTGCGTCGCTCTTCGCTCATGGGAGGCATGGGCACGCGAATCAGATCTCCCATGGAGGCGGGGTTCAGACCCAGATCACTTTCGCGGATCGCCTTTTCGATTTTTGCCCCCATCCCCTTTTCCCAGGGCTGTACGCTGATGGTGCGCGCATCTAGCAGTGAGACGTTGGCTACCTGGTTCAACGGCACCTGGGAGCCGTAATACTCAACTTGGATCGCATCGAGCAAGGCCGGATTAGCCCGACCAGTTCTGATTTTCGACAAATTATTTTTCAGTGCCTCAACGGACTGATCCATCTTGGCCTCCATGGTCTTTTTGATATCTGCAATTGACATCTTTTCTTCTCCTCAGGACAACCTGGCTGTATCAGGCGTATACCAGCGTACCCTCATCTTCACCCATGACAACCCGTCTGAGCGCGCCATGCTTCACAATTGAAAACACTTTGATCGGCAATTTCTGGTCCCGGCAGAGGGCAAACGCGGTGGCATCCATGATGCCAAGATTGCGAACCATGGCCTCATCAAAACTCAGCTTGCTGTAGCGGGTGGCGCTTGGGTCCTTATTGGGGTCAGCAGTGTAAACCCCATCCACCTTGGTCGCCTTCAGAACCACATCGGCACCAATTTCCGCCCCACGCAGCGCAGCAGCAGTATCCGTAGTAAAGAAAGGATTGCCAGTGCCAGCCGCAAAAATGACCACCTTGCCCTCTTCCAGATATTGGAGTGCCTTAGGGCGCACATAAGGCTCAACCACCTGCTCAATGCTGATGGCGGACATGACGCGTGCGGTCAACCCGGCCTTGTTCATGGTGTCGGCCAGAGCCAGTGCGTTCATGACCGTTGCCAGCATGCCCATGTAATCGGCGGTAGCTCGGTCCATACCCACCGCGCCGCCCGCTACACCCCTGAAGAGATTCCCCCCGCCAATGACGACGGCCAGCTCCACGCCCAGTCGGGTGACCTCGGCCACTTCCTGCACTATGCGCTGAATGGTCAGGTGGTTGATGCCAAAGGCATCTTCCCCCATGAGTGCCTCGCCGGACAGCTTGAGCAAAATTCGCTTGTGGGCTGGTGGTCTGGCGGTCATGGGGGCAATCTCCTTGAATTGACGGTTAGCGTTTCCTGTAGGCGCCCAGCGATGAATTCATGGGCGCCGGATATGCAATTTACTTGAAGTTGCGTTAACCCGCCTGCTGGGCAGCCGCCACCTGGGCAGCCACCTCAGCGGCAAAGTCGTCCACTTTCTTCTCGATACCCTCACCCACGACATACAGGGTAAAGGACTTCACCGCTGTGTTCTTTTCCTTCAACATCTGTTCGACCGTCTGTTTGTCGTTTTTGACAAAGGGCTGGTTGAACAGCGACACCTCCTTGAGGTATTTTTGTACCGATCCCTCAATCATTTTGGCAGCAATGTCAGCCGGTTTGCCGGATTCTGCCGCCTTGGCAGTGGCGACTGACCGCTCCCTGGCAATCAGGTCGGCCGGCACATCGGCGCTGGTCAGCGCCACGGGCTTCATCGCTGCCACATGCATGGCAACATCCTTGGCGGCAACTTCATCGCCGTCGAACTCGACCACCACACCGATACGGGTGCCGTGCAGATAAGCGGCCAACCTGGAGCCGGAGGCAAAGCGCTTGAAACGACGAAACGACATGTTTTCGCCAATCTTTCCAATCAGTCCCTTGCGAACCTCTTCCAGGGTTGGACCAAAACCGTCCTGACTGTAGGACAGCTCACCCAAGGCAGCCAGATCAGCCGGGTTGTGCTTGACGATCAGTTCCGCCGCCGCCTTGGCCAGCGCCAGGAAACTGTCGTTCTTGGTCACAAAGTCAGTCTCACAATTGACTTCGATCATCGAACCGGTGGCGCCCTCAATACAACTGGCCACCACGCCCTCAGCCGTCACCCGTGAGGCGGCTTTGCCAGCCTTGGTGCCCAATTTAACGCGCAACACTTCCTCGGCCTTGGCCATGTCGCCATCAGCCTCGGTTAGGGCCCTCTTGCATTCCATCATCGGGGCATCGGTCTTGGCCCGTAGTTCAGCGACCATGCTTGCGGTAATTGCAGCCATTTATTTCTCCGTCATCAGTTCAATTCAAAATCAGCTTAAAAAAAAGGGGCACACTGCGCCCCTTTTTGCGACAGGTCGAGCACTCAGCTGGCCGCCTCATCGACTTCAACAAACTCATCGTCAGTCTCGGCAGCAACCGCCTTGACCACATCGTCCACTGCATTGGCACGACCTTCCAGAATGGCATCCGCGATGCCGCGCGCATAGAGGGTGACCGCCTTGGAAGAGTCATCATTGCCAGGAATCACATAGTCGATGCCTTCTGGTGAGTGGTTGGAGTCCACCACGCCGATCAGAGGAATGCCCAGTTTGCGGGCTTCAGCCACGGCAATCTTGTGGTAGCCAACATCAATCACGAAGATGGCGTCGGGCAGATTGCTCATTTCCTGAATGCCACCAATGTCCTTTTCGAGCTTTTCCATCTCGCGGCCAAACATGAGTTGTTCTTTTTTGCTCATGGCATCAAGGCCCAGCTCCATTTGGGCTTTCATTTCCTTGAGGCGCTTGATGGAGGTCTTGACGGTTTTGAAATTGGTCAGCATGCCACCCAGCCAGCGCTGGTCAACATAAGGAACACCAGCACGCTGGGCTTCGGCGGCCACGATTTCACGGGCCGTACGCTTAGTGCCTACCATCAAAATGGTACCGCGACGGGACGCCAATTGCTTGACGAACTGAGCAGCCTCCTGGAACATCGGCAGCGATTTTTCCAGGTTGATGATGTGAATCTTGTTCCGATGGCCAAAAATGAATGGGGCCATCTTGGGGTTCCAGAAACGGGTCTGGTGGCCGAAGTGGACACCGGCCTCCAACATCTGGCGCATGGTCGTGGACATAAATAAAACTCCAAAGGTTAGGTCTAAAATCCGGCTCGCTAATCACAACCCCAGTCGCACCATTAAGGACGACTGGACACTGTTGCAACACCTGGAGAGAGTCGATTTGCGATTGCCAAGCACCCGCAGGGTGCAAAGCCCGAAGATTGTAACACGCTTTCCCAGGCAAAAACCTCTATTCCATGCCATCAGACCTGCATTCTCTGAGACAAGATATCCGCGAAAACCGCCGCAGCGCCAGCTCTGAGATCGAGCAATCCATTGCAGTGGCGCAATCCCCTGTTTGTGCCCATGCGCTACTGGACTCGTCCTTTGACCAGGCACGCCACGAAGCGGCCAGTGCGCCTGCAAGCAGCCCGCTGGCTGGCCTGGCTGTGTCCATCAAGGATCTGTTTGATATTGCCGGCCAGACCACCGCCGCTGGCTCTCTTGTGTTGGCCAGGTCACCCGTGGCCAAACACGACGCCCCTGCGGTTGCCCGGCTGCGAGCTGCAGGTGCCGCCCTGATCGGCCGCAGCAATATGACTGAATTTGCATTTTCCGGCGTTGGCATCAACCCTCATTACGGGACGCCCGCGAATGCAGCGATGCAAGACACCCCCCGCATACCTGGGGGCTCCAGCAGCGGGGCCGCCATTACCGTGGCGACTGGCGCTGCCCATGTCGGACTAGGATCAGATACCGGGGGCTCGATTCGAATTCCTGCGGCACTCAATGGCATCGTCGGCTTCAAAAGCACGGCCAGATTGGTGCCCACAGATGGCGCCTTGCCCCTGTCAACCACGCTGGACACAGTCTGCGCCATGACCCGGTCCGTGCGGGACGCTCTGCTCGTGCATGAAATCCTCGCCGATCGCAAAGTCAGCCGAACGACCGCCCGCTTGTCAGACTACAAGCTGGCCGTGGCTGAAACCCTGATGCTGGATGACATCGAGCCTGCCGTGGCCAAGGCCTTTGAAGGCGCGCTGGCCCGGCTTCGTCAGGCCGGAGCCCAGATCACAGAAATTCCACTCAGGGAATTGGCCGAGCTAAGCCCCATGCAGGCCAACGGCAGCTTCTCGCCTGCCGAAAGCTACCACTGGCATCGCCAACTAATCGATCAGCAAGGCCAGCGCTATGACCCGCGCGTACTGGCGCGCATCATGCGCGGTGCCTCGATGTCGGCCACCGATTACATAGAGCTTATCCATGCAAGGGCGAACTGGATCGATCGCATGAACCGGCAGTTGCATCCCTTTGATGCAGTGTTGTCACCCACAGTCCCCCTTCTGGCACCGCCTATCGCTGATCTGGCGCCCGGTGAGGGTCTAGACGCGGCCAAAGATGCAGCCCTGGACCAGAACTTTTTCCGGGTCAATGCATTGCTGTTGCGCAACCCGAGCGCCATCAACATGCTGGATGGCTGCGCCATATCCATTCCCTGCCAGCCAGAAGGTGAGGCCCCTGTTGGGCTGATGCTGTGGCATGGTGCTCTGCATGACGATACCCTGCTCAATCTCGCCTTGCAGGTTGAGCAAGCACTCACGGCGTGATGCATTCATGAAGCTTGCTGTTGTCGGGGCAGGCATCATCGGCGTGACTACCGCCTATGAACTTGCCATGGATGGCCATGAAGTCACAGTCTTTGAACGGCATCTGGCCGCTGCCGAGGGAGGTAGTTTTGCCAATGCGGGTGTGATCGCACCCGGCTATGTCACGCCCTGGGCGGCGCCGGGCATGGCCGTCAAGGTACTTGCACAGATGCTGTCGCGCCATGCCTCATTTCGATTCAGTTGGCCCCTTCGGATGGGCGAACTGGCTTGGCTCTGGAAAAGTTTTCGGGCCTGCCGGGCAGAGACTTATGCCCAAAACCGCAGGCGGATGCAGGCGCTGGCTGCCTACAGCCGCGATCGCCTGCACACCGTGCTGTCTTCATGCAAACTGGAAATTGATGGCGGTCGCGGCTACACCGTTCTGCTGCGATCCGAACGAGACCGTCTGGCCATCGAACCCAGTCTTCAGGTTTTACGAGATAACGGGATCAAACACCAAGAGCTTTCTGCTGAGGCTGCCCGTCAAATCGAGCCGGCGCTCAATCCGCTGACTCCCTTGGCCCAAGCCATCCATCTGCCAGATGACGAGGTGGGAAATTGCCGCCAGTTTGCCCAACTTCTGAAAACCCAGGCACAGCATCTTGGCGTACGTTTTGTATTTGGCACCAGTGTGCAATCCATTGCAGCCAATTCATCTCTCGGCCTCAAGCTTTCAGGCGACTCGAATTTGCATCCCTTTGACGGCGTGGTCATATGCGCTGGGGCTGAATCTGCCCATCTGCTGCGCCCTCTGGGGCTAAAGCTCCCGCTAGCAAGCGTTTATGGCTATTCCATCAGCGCTGCCTTGCGCGAAACACATCTAGCCCCCGTGGGCGCTGTCATGGATGAGCGCTACAAGGTGGCGATCTCCCGGCTGGGCAACCGAATCCGGGTTGCCGGGGGCGCCCAGCTCGGCGGAAACCCTGAAATCCATCGACAGGACGCCATTGCCACCCTCTACAAGGTCCTGGACGACTGGTTTCCTGCGGCCTCCAGTCAGCGTCAGTCTGTTCAGGTGTGGAAGGGCGCACGCCCGATGTTGCCCGATGGACCACCCGTTCTGGGGACGAGCGGCATACCCGGCGTATGGCTCAACCTGGGACATGGATCCAGCGGCTGGGCACTGAGCTGCGGCTCAGCCCGGCTTACCGCTGATCTGATCTCGAGCAAGAAACCGCAAATGGATCTGGAGGGCCTGGGCATAGAGAGGTTTAATATCTAGCGCGCAGGCTTAGAAATGTTGGTTATCTGGTGGAGTCTTTCTAGACCAATCAGAAATTAGAATGCTTTTGAAATCCCTCATAGCCATCTATGAAAATTAAGTTCTGGGGTGTACGCGGCTCCATTCCTTCTCCCGGACCCAATACGGTTCGCTACGGGGGCAATACCACTTGCATTGAAGTCCGGACTGACAACAACGAACTCATCATCCTTGATGCCGGGACCGGTCTGTACCCGCTGTCGCAGACGCTCATGTCTGAACTGCCACTACGCGTCAACCTCCTGCTGACCCATACACACTGGGACCACATTCAGGGTTTGCCCTTTTTTGCCCCCAACTTCATTCCTGGAAACCTGCTTCGCCTGCATGGCCCCTTTGACCCGGTGACCGGCAATGGGGTTGAGCAGGCCATGACCGTTCAACTTCAGCACAGTTTTTTCCCAGTCAACGAATCCGAGGTTCGCGCCAGGGTCGAATATGTAAATCTGAGCCCTAACGAGCAGGTCAAAATTGGCAGCGCGCTGGTGACGCCCTATCAACTCAACCACCCAGTCATTGATTTCGGCTATCGCATCGAATCCAATGGCAAGTCAATTTTCTTTACCGGTGACCACGAGCCACACTTCAATATTCACCAACCTGACCACCCTGCCTTCAAGGACTACCAGCATTCGGTGGACCGTATGTATCAATCCGTGCTAGAGGCTGTGCGCGGCGTCGATGTTTTGATCGCCGACAGCTCTTACACCGACAAGGAGTATGTCGAGAAAAAAGGCTGGGGTCATGGCACCCAGTCCAGCAGCATTCGCCTGGCCCATGAAGCCAGCGCCAAGGTTCTCTTCTGCACCCATCATGAGCCCAGCCGCTCTGACGACGCACTAGAGGCCGCCTTTCAACAGACGTTGGCCGAACAGTCTGCCTTTACGGGCTCAACCGATATCCGTCTGGCCCGTGAAGGGGAGTACTTCGAATTCTGAGCTCCCAAAGCGCCATGCTGAAAGTCTCACCCGGCCCGGCTTGGCCATTGTTTTGCGGTGAACAAACTCGGGCTCTAGAAAACACTTTGCGCAACCAGTTGCCGCCATCGGCCTTGATGCAACGGGCTGGCTTGGCAACGGCCAGACTGGCACTGGCGATTGCCCCACATGCCAACAAAATCTGGATTGCCTGCGGGCCTGGCAACAACGGCGGAGACGGTCTGGAGGCTGCCGGGCAACTCAAGCGTTGGGGCAAACAGCCGCTGGTGACCTGGCTGGGCCGACCTCAGGATGCTCCCGAGGATGCCCGCACCGCCTTGGATCGGGCCACTGCCGCTGGTGTGACCATCAGCCCAGTACCCCCCGCAGATTGCGATTTGTGCATTGATGCCCTGTTGGGCCTGGGAGTATCCCGCGCTGCAAGCGGACCCCTGGCCCAACAAATCGAACAGATCAATGCCTTGGCAGTTCCCATCCTGGCGGTGGACCTTCCCAGCGGCTTGCACGGCGATACTGGCACCTGTGCCGGGGCCGGGGTGCGAGCGACACACACCCTGAGTCTGCTCACCTTGAAGCCGGGCCTGTTCACAGCGCAGGGGCGCGATTTAAGCGGGCAGGTGTGGTTCGATGATCTGGAAGTCTCCACCAAAGGACTGATGGAGCATGCCCGCCTAAATCCCAAGCCAATCCCGCTGGCCCGTCCTCACGCATCGCACAAAGGCAACTTCGGTGACCTTGCCGTCGTCGGAGGGGCGCCGGGCATGACCGGCGCGGCGATTCTTGCAGCAACCGCCGCGCTTGCACAGGGCCCAGGTCGGGTTTTTGTTGGCCTGCTAAGCCCTGAGGGACAAACGCCAGGCGGGGTTCGGCCGGATCTGATGCTGCGCCCTGTGGACGCCCTGGAGCTTGGAGACATGACTGTGGTTTGTGGCTGTGGCGGTGGCCAGGCCGTTGCCGGGCATTTGCCGCGCATCCTGTCCCGTGCCAAACAACTGGTGCTGGATGCTGACGCCCTCAATGCGATTGCCAGCGACAGCCAACTACAGTCCCTGCTTCGGGCCCGCCAGGGCCGGCACTATCAGACCGTGCTTACCCCGCACCCGCTCGAAGCGGCCAGGTTGTTGAACTGTTCAGTCGCAGAAGTTCAGGGCAAGCGCCTTGAGGCAGCAACCCGGCTGGCCGAATCCTGGGGCTGCGTCATAGTGCTCAAAGGTTCTGGCACGGTGATCGCCGCTCCAGACAACACCTCTGTCATCAACCTCACCGGCAACGCCCGTTTAGCCACGGCCGGTACCGGCGATGTACTAGCCGGCATGGTAGGTGCCCGAATGGCCCAGAGTGAACAGGCTTTTGCAGCTGCCTGCGCCGCCGTCTGGCTGCACGGTCTGGCTGCTGACCAATGGCCCTCGGGCCAGGCACTCACCGCCAGCGCCCTGGCCGCTGAACTGTCCTGAGGTATCAGCCGCGCCCCACAAAAGGCATTTTGGTGGCCATCACGGTATGAAACAGCACATTCGCCTCGGGCGGAAGATTAGCCATATAGAGCACCGACTGGCCTACGATGTTCACATCCATCAAAGGTTCGATCGCAATCTCGCCATTGGCCTGCATCACACCTTTGGCCATGCGCGCTGCCATCTCGGTGGCGGCATTGCCGATATCAATCTGTCCGACCGCGATGTCATATTTGCGCCCATCAAGCGCTGCGGTCTTTGTCAAACCCATGACACCATGCTTGGCCGAGGTGTAGGCAATTGAATTGGGGCGGGGTGCGTGCGCCGAAATCGACCCGTTGTTGATAATGCGACCCCCCTGTGGGTTCTGGGCCTTCATGACACGGAAAGCATGCTGAATGCACAAAAACATGCCTGTCAGGTTGATATCAATGACATTTTTCCATTGGGCCAGGCTGAGTTCTTCCAGTGGAATGCCTGGCGCGTTGACACCCGCGTTATTGAACAACACATCCACCCTGCCCCATTTCTTCACAACCTGAGCGAACATGGCCTCAACAGACTGCTCGTCAGACACATCGGCCGACACGATCAGGGCGTGCTCACTGGAGATGGCCATGCCGGCAGTCTCCTGCAAAGGCTCAACCCGACGCCCGACCAGGGCAACCCGGTAGCCGTCATTGAGCAGTGCCAGCGCCGCAGCACGTCCCACGCCCGAACCTGCGCCGGTAACGATGGCGATGCGATTGTCTTGTTTCATTGAATTACTCCTGTTCTAACTGTTAATTTCAACGCTGCGCCTTACGGCCCCTGGCGCCAGCACTTGTTTCAGCTTTGGCAGAAACTTTCTTGCCTGTTTTGCCTGTCTTGACAGCACCCTTCTTGGACACGCCTTTGGCGGCCTTTTTGGTGGCGGGTTTGAGTCGCGACTGTTTACCGAGCTTAGGGCTTATGCCTGTTGGCGAGATATCCTGGGCACTCCCTCGATCACGCTCTCGCGCGGTACGCAGGACCCTGTCTTCGCCTTCATGTATCAGTCGAAAATCAATCCGACGCCCGTCCAGATCAACCCGGCTGACTTGCACCCTGACCCGCGTGCCGATGGCATAGCGGATACCGGTGCGTTCACCACGCAGTTCCTGCCGGGTCTCGTCAAACCGGAAATACTCACTGCCTAGCTCAGTGATGTGTACCAGTCCCTCGACATACATTTCGTCCAGTGTCACGAAGATGCCAAAGCCAGTTGCTGCGGTGACAACGCCACTAAACTCCTCCCCCAGGCGATCACGCATGTACTTGCACTTGAGCCATGCCTCGACATCCCGGCTGGCCTCATCGGCACGCCGCTCGTTGGCACTGCAGTGCAGTCCTGCCGCCTGCCAGGCCAACATTTCAGGGCTGTTATTTTTAGGCCTATCCGTTGCAACGGGTTTGGCCTGGCCCTTTTTATCCAGACGGCGCGAGAGCTTGGCATGCGCCTCACCGGGCGTGGGCAGAGCGGGCAGCTGGTACCGGGTCTTGCCAAGAATGGCCTTGATCACCCGATGCACCAATAAGTCAGGATAGCGGCGAATCGGGCTGGTGAAATGGGTGTAGGACTCAAACGCCAGGCCAAAGTGACCACTGTCATGTGGGGTATAGATGGCCTGCTGCATTGAGCGCAACAGCATGGAGTGAATCTGTTGTGCGTCCGGCCTCTCCCGGGTTGCCAGGGCAATGGCCTGAAACTCGGCCGGACTCGGGTTGTCGCCAATCGTCATGCCTACCCCAATGGCCTTCAGGTAATTGCGCAGCAGTTCCCCCTTTTCCGGGGTGGGGCCTTCATGCACCCGAAACAGTCCGGCATGTTTGCTATGGGCAATGAAATCAGCACTGCAAACGTTGGCCGCCAGCATCGCTTCTTCAATGAGACGATGCGCGTCATTGCGCACCCGCGGCACTATTTTTTCAATCCGCCCGCTTTCGTCACAAACAATCTGGGTCTCGGTGGTTTCAAAATCTACAGCGCCCCGTCTGCCCCGCGCCGATAACAGGGCGCGATAGACATCGTGCAGGTTGAGCAAATCCTGGATCCGCTCCTTGCGCTTTTGCGCCTCAATGCCACGGGTATTGGCCAGGATGGCGGCCACCTCGGTGTAGGTGAAGCGGGCGTGGCTGTGCATCACCGCAGGGTAAAACTGGTAGGCCTGAATGTCACCTTCCGTGCTGATGAACATGTCACACACCATGCACAGCCGGTCCACATTCGGATTGAGGGAGCACAGCCCGTTGGACAACTTTTCCGGCAACATCGGGATGACACGCCTTGGAAAGTAAACGCTGGTCGCTCGATCGTAGGCATCGACATCGATCGGCGATCCGGTCTGAACATAGTGGCTGACATCCGCAATGGCCACCAGCAAGCGCCATCCCCTTGCAGCGCTTTTTCCTCGCCCATGTCGGGCAGGCTCGCAATAGACGGCATCATCAAAATCGCGGGCGTCTTCCCCGTCAATGGTGACCAGCGCGATGTCAGTCAGGTCAATACGGTTCTGTCGGTCTGGTGCCAGCACCTTGTCGGGCAGGCCACGGGCCTGGGCAATGCAGGCCTCGGAAAATTCATGCGGCACGCTGTACTTGCGCACCGCAATCTCGATCTCCATCCCCGGGTCATCAACTTCACCAAGGACTTCCTTGATGCGCCCAACCGGCTGACCGAACAAGGCTGGCGGCTCGACCAACTCCACCACGACAACCTGGCCCACCTTGGCCTGCCCGGTGGCGTTTTTTGGAATCAAGACATCCTGGCCATACCGTTTGTCTTCCGGGACAACCAGCCAGACACCGTTTTCCAGCAACAAGCGTCCAATGATCGGTTGCGGCGGACGGGCAACGATCTCAAGCACGCGACCTTCAGGCCGTCCCTTGCGATCAAAACGCACCAACCGTACCTTGACCCGGTCTTGGTGCAAGACCGCCCGCATTTCGTTGGGTGCCAGGTAGATGTCAGCTTGTCCATCATCGCGCACCACAAACCCGTGTCCGTCCCGATGACCCTGAACACTACCCTCAATTTCCTCCAGCAAGCCGCTGGTTTTTTCTGCGTTTCTGATATGATGCTCGCTTTCCTGAATAGCCCAGATGGCGGAATTGGTAGACGCACTAGTTTCAGGTACTAGCGCTTAACGGCGTGGAGGTTCGAGTCCTCTTCTGGGCACCATGAATATAAGGCAAAACCCACAAGGTCCCGCCCTAAAAGCCGCTGATAAGCCAGCGGCTTTTTTCTTTGTCCTTGGCTGTGCATCAGATTGGCAGCGCCACCAGGTCGTGACCCCGCGTATCCACAATCCGGGCCTTGGTAAACTCGCCAACCTTCAAGGTCTTGCTGATTTTTTCCGGCGCCAACAGGTGCACCAGGCCATCCACCTCGGGCGCATCGGCGTAGCTTCGCCCCACTCCACCCTTGCGGCCCATCGATGGTGCCGAATCGACCAGCACCTGCATGGTGCTGCCAATTCGCTGACGTAATTTGGCCACGGAGACGGCTTCTGCCACCGCCATGAATGACGCGCGCCGCTCTTCCCGCACTGATTCAGGCAACATTCCTGGCAGGTTGTTGGCTGTTGCCCCCTGCACCGGGCTGTAGGCAAAGCAGCCGGCATGGTCAATCTGGGCCAGCCGTACAAACTCAAGCAGATGGTCGAACTCTGCCTCGGTCTCCCCGGGAAACCCAGCAATGAAAGTGCTGCGCACAACCAGTTGCGGGCACATCTCTCGCCAGCGCTGCAGGCGCTCCAGATTTTTTTCGCCACTGGCAGGTCGCTTCATGCGCTTCAACACATCGGGATGGCTGTGCTGAAACGGCACATCCAGATAGGGCAGCACCCGACCCGTAGCCATCAAGGGAATCACCTCATCCACATGCGGATAGGGATAGACATAGTGCAATCGAACCCAGGCATCATGGGCCTGGGCCAGATCTGCCAGGGCAGCCACCAACTCCAGGAGACGGGTTTTCACAGGACGTCCGTCCCAGAAGCCGGTACGGTATTTCACATCCACCCCGTAGGCCGAGGTATCCTGGCTGATCACCAGCAATTCTTTGACGCCACCCTCAAATAGAGCACTCGCTTCAGCAAGGACATCACCCACGGGTCGGCTCACCAGATCTCCGCGCATGGAAGGAATGATGCAAAAGGTACAACGATGATTGCACCCTTCGCTGATCTTCAGGTAGGCATAGTGGCGCGGCGTCAGCTTGAGCCCGGCCTGCCCAAAGGCGCCAGGCACCAGATCGAGCAGAGGGTCATGGGGCTTGGGCAAATGGGTATGCACCGCATCCATCACTTCTTGGGTGGCATGCGGGCCGGTCACCGCCAGGACGCTGGGGTGTACTTCTTTGACCAGGTTGTCGCCGCTCTGGCCAGACTTTGCGCCCAAGCAACCGGTCACGATGACCTTGCCGTTTTCGGCCAGCGCCTCACCAATCGTGTCCAGGCTTTCCTTGACGGCGTCATCAATGAAACCACAGGTATTCACAATGACCAAGTCGGCCCCGGCAAAAGTCTTGGAGGTCTGGTAGCCCTCAGCGCTCAGTTGTGTGAGGATGAGTTCGGAATCAGTCAGTGCCTTGGGGCAGCCCAGGCTGACAAAGCCGACCTTGGGGGTCCGGGTTTCAGTATTCATGAATCAGATTGAAATTGACGTGGGCCCAACCGAAGTCAGCGGGGTCAGGAAAAAGTGAAAGTCAGGCCGCAATAGCCCGATTTTCACTCATATGAACAGAGGGCTGCATGAAAGTCTTGTTGCCAGGCTTGTACCTAGGCTAGGTACCAGTCTAAGTACCGGGCTTGAAATCAGGCCTTTTGTCGGGCTGCTTCCAGAAAGTTTTCCAGCAAGGGGCTGCAATCGAGCAGACCCTCCCCGACAGGCAGCTGGGTATGAAACTCTGGGTGCCATTGAACACCACAGACAAAGCTGTTCCCTTCCCAGCTGATGGCTTCAATCACCTCATCTTCGGCAGAAACCGCTTCAACCCGCATCCCACGGCCAAGCCGGTTCACCGCCTGGTGGTGGATCGATACCACCTTGCCGGTATTTGATTGGGCAAACCAGTCAGCCATCACCCCGCCCTGCACAAACCTGACCGGGTGCGAATTGCGGTCGTAGTGCCCGCTCTCATGGTGGGCGGCATCAGGGCGTTGTGTGGGCAAGTCCTGGTACAGGGATCCACCCAAGGCGACATTGAGCAACTGCATGCCACGACAGATACCCAGAATTGGCTTGCCAGCCTCCATGAACTCATGCACCAGTTCAATCTCGTAGGCGTCGCGAACCGAGTCGCCCTCCCATTCTGGCTTCAAAGGCTCTTCGCCATAAATGCGCGGGCTGATATCGGCCCCTCCCTGCAAGATCAGGCCGTCCAGGTATTTTGCGTAATCACGCAAGCGGATATTGCTACGCATCAGCTCACCATCGCGTACCACCGTGGGCACCATCAATAACAGCAGGTCACGGGTCATCGCCCATTGCGCTACCGATTGCTCCAGCACCAGCAGGGTCTTGGTCTTGATTCCGGTAGCACCGGGCTCAGGATGAAAAATTCGGGCCGAAAGACCAATTCGCAATGGCGGGGGGCGCTCAGGCATCGATTAAATTCCTAACTAAATGTTGCAGTGATGTGATTTAAGGTGATGGATGGGCTCGTATTGGGAAGGAGGTTTAGATTGAGGGTGATTGGCTCGGCCAGCTTATTCAGGCAACAGGTCAATTTCCTTGGCCACTGCACTCCAGCGGGCATGTTCACGCTGCAGGAAAGCGGCCGTTTTTTCAACGCCTCCCAACGGTTCGGCCAAGGGCCCGATCGCGGCAATACGCTGTGCCACCTCTGAATCTGACAACACAGCATCAATTTCCTTGCCCATGCGCTGCACCACCGCAGGGGGTGTGCCAGTTGGTGCCACCACACAGAACCAGCCCACCATGTCAAAGCCCGGCAGAAGTTCAGACAAGGCCGGAATCTGTTCCCAGCCAGCCACCCGCTTTTCGGAGGTTACGGCCAGATAACGCAAACGCCCTTGCCTGACCAATTGAGCAGTCGAGGCCATGTCGACCATGGCCACATCGGCATGGCCACCAATTACGTTCTGCACTGACACACCCACTGAGGCATATCCCACCAGATTGGCCTGCATCTGGGTGCGCGTGTTGATCAGGCGGGCAATGATCCCCCCAAAGGCTCGGGCGCCCTCATTGGCCAGGGAGATTTTTCCCGGATTGGCTTTGGAGCGCGCCACCAGATCCTGCACGGAGGTGATCGGTGAATCTGCCTTGACGACCAGCGCAAAAGGACTCTTGGCAACAAAGGCCACCGGGGTGAAATCTTTTTGCGGGTCATAGGGCATGGACTTGAACAGGTATTTGTTCGTTACCAGTGCCGCGGTGGTTGCGAAATAAAAGGCATAGCCATCTGCGGGCGATCGTGCGGCGGTCTGCGCGCCGATGATGTTCTGCCCGCCCGGCTTGTTTTCAATCACGACAGCTTGCCCCAAACCGCGACTCAACCTGTCGCCAACCAGTCGGGCCACATTGTCAGGTCCGGAGCCAGGCGGCTGAGACAAGATGAACTTAACCGGTCTGTCAGGCCAACTGGCACTGCTTTGGGCCCAGGCCGATGGCAAGGTAGTTGCGAGTAAACCGATCTGGACGATATGTCTTCTTTTCATCTTTGGTCTCCTTGGGTAATGGGTGTTTGCTTTGAAATGGCCGAGGGTGACATTTCTGAGCGGGACATTTGAAAGATGCCTCTTAGGCCTCTGACGTTCCGGCAAATTTGTCTTGAGTCCTCAGAAAGCGCATAAAGCCTTCAAGTGATCCGTCAGATCAGCCATGGTTGATCCTACACCGTACACATAATGATCAGGCCTGACCCATGCATAACTGCATCCATTTTGCTTGAACCAGCCCTGCGCCACCTGATTCAACTCAATAGAACCTGGCTTTCCCATCTGCACCACGGTCAGACCTGGCAGTTTGAGTGACCGCGCATAGCTTGCCAGTTTGGCATCGGCACCGCGACTCAAAATCAAGCGCCAGCCGTAGCCCATCACATCGTCCATGCGTTGCGCTTCAGCACCCTCCGGTCCGTAAAACCAGGGCTGGGGGAAAATTTTGCCAACGCCAGTCATGAGCCCCGGCGACAACAATCCGGCTCGCAAGGCGGGTTGCACATCCTGCCGGGGTGTTGGCTTGACCACCCCCCCGCACTCCTGCAACAGTTTGGCATCGCGCGCCCGGGCTTTTTCGGGATCGCGTTCACTGATGATTTGTCCGATCGCCTTGATCCGTGTGGTCAGGTCAATCACATGATGTTTGCGCTCAGGCTCATAACTGTGCAGCAAACGCTCAGGGGCAAATCCCTTGAGCACAGCCTGCAATTTCCAGCTCAGGTTGGCCACATCGCGCAGACCCTGGCACATACCCTGCCCCAAAAAAGGCGGTTGCTGGTGGGCCGCATCACCGGCCAGAAAAACACATCCCTTGCACCACTGGGACGCTACCAGCGCATGAAAACGGTAACTGGCCTGTCGCCATAACTTGCCGTCCCGACGGCTGATCCATGGGGCCAGCAATTTCCAGGTCCCAGCCGGGCTTGCCAATTCTTGGGGATCTTCACCCGGATTGATGGAAATTTCCCAGCGTCTGTGGCTACCGGGGCAAATCAGGTAGGTGCTGGGTCGCTCTGGATTGCAATATTGCACGCTGGTCGTTGGCAATTTGGCCTTGCCGCGATCATTGATCAGCGCATCCACCACCAGCCAGGCCTCATCAAAATCCAGATCTTCCAGTTCGATGCCTGCTTGAGCGCGAACCGTGCTGGAAGCCCCATCGCAGCCGATCACGTAGCGAGCCCGAACCGTGAACGGTTGCTTGCCCGCCTGATTCAGAAAAAGGGTGGCCCCCTCTTCGCCCTGTGTGAGCCTCTTCAGCGTGCAGTTGAGTTGGATGGTGACGCAATCAAACGACTGGGCGTGCTCTCGCAACACCCGTTCGGCGGGTGGTTGGGTAAACACAATCGAGGGGGTGTGGGCCAAGGGGTAAGGGGGCGCCACTGTGGACATGCGCTTGATAACCTGTCCATCCACGCCGTAGTACACCGAATCGGTGAAAGGCTCGACAAAGGGCTTGATACGCTTGGCCACACCCATCTGCTGAAATAGCCGGATGATTTCATGGTCAAGCGAAATGGCCCGGGGCTTATCGTACACCCGGGATTGCTTGTCACAGACAAAGGTGCGAATCCCCATCGCCCCCAGCAATCCCGCCGCTACGGCGCCGGTGGGCCCAAACCCCACGATGGCCACGTCGTACCGAACGTCCTTATTTTTCATGGATGATCAGTTACCTTGGAAAACAGGATGGCCTTTTGCGCCTCTTTCAACCGAGCACTGGGGGGCGCAGAAATGCCCCATTGGTCCACCCGGCCTGGTGGCCAGCTCCAGTCAGTGGGCTGGCCTGCCTGGTAGCTGTCATCAACCTGCTCCACCTCCGCGGTGTATTCAATCACTACATCGAAAGGCCCGACAAAATAGTTGAAGGCGTTATTGCCGGGACCATGCCGGCCCGGCCCCCACTCGATACCATAGCCGGCGTCTTTCATGCGCCCACCCCCCCGCATGACCGATTCCAGATCCGGCATTAGAAAAGCGATGTGGTTGAGGGCATCGTTGTCGGTGTCGCCCAGTGCCAGGCTGTGGTGATCCTGGTTGCAACGCATAAAGGCCATGATCCGGGTACGGTCTGACAGGCTGAAATCAAACACCTGTTCCAGAAAACCGCGGGTGGATTCAACATCATGGCTGTTAAGTACCGCATGCGCCAGTCGCACTGGGCGATCGGGCACCTCGCTGGCATCAGCATGTCGGGCATCACCAAACACCAGGCGGAAAATTCGTCCATCCGGGTCGCACACGGTAAGGGCCATGCCGCCACCCGGTTCATCAAGCTTTTCTACAGGCCGCACCACCCGTCCGTGCGCCTGCACTGCCAAGCGCGCCACCTCATCCAATGCACTGAGCGAGTTGGCCCGCAGTGTGACGTTGAGGATCTGCGCGGGCCCCGGCGCGTGATGCAGCGCCAGCAGGTGGTGGTCAGCGCCCGTCCCACGCAGATAGAGGACGCCATGGGTGCGAGCCGCTACATCCAGATGCCAGATTTCAGTAAAAAACTTTTCGGCCACCTGCAGGTCAGGTACGCTAAGGGCAACGCTACGCAAGCCGGTGACGCGTGAGGAGGCATGGGTCATGTGAGTTTTTTGTAGGCAACTGACAAATGTTGAATGGAATCACCCGACCGCCAACTGGCATAAGGCCTCGCTGTTAGAAGCCTGGCAACTAGCGGTTGGCATGGCCTACCCCGCTATCAAGCCGGCACTTTTAACCCCAGCCATGCAAATTTCTTCATCCTCATCGCCCGTTCCTCCGCTGGCGCCCACCGCGCCCAGAATCTGGCCCTCAGCATTTTTGATCAGCACTGCACCCGGCTGAGGCAAAAACTTGCCTTCAGCGGTTGCTGCCAGCGTCAGGAAAAAATTCTGGTTTTCTTTGGCACGCTGCGCCAACACGCGGCTGGAGACACTCATGCCCACCGCACCCCAGGCCTTGCCACGCGCAACATCAAAACGAAACATGCTGGCGCCGTCTTCACGGGCAAAGGCCTTGATCTGCCCCGAGTCATCCAGCACAACCACCCCCATGGGCTTGAAACCAGACGCCTTGGAATGAGCCAGGGCCCCTGCAATGATTTGTTGCGCCTGTGCAAGCGATAGCGAATTCATCGATGTCTCCACAAAAAAATATGAGCTAGGGCCGGCGCATTCGACCAGACCCTCAAAAAAATTTCCCTGGTTGGAAATTTGCTTGGTGCAACTTTAACGGATAAATGTGTGCCCAATTCCTCTTCTGGCCCTGCGCTCATTAGAGCTGGTGGCCCTGCTCATTGCCAATCACTTCAACGTCACTGGTTTAAAATTCTCCCGCCTGAAATCAGCCAATTCATGGCAGTTAACACCAAGCGCTTAATCATCTCCAGAATCTTCACCAGAACAGACGATCTGAACTGCACCAAGCAACCCAATACCGCAAGTACAAATCACTGCACCCCGCCTTGCAGTTGCAACATCGCCAAAAAGCCCGCGCAAACAGATAGCTGCCTGGACGTTCTTTGAGAATTTACGCTTTCACACCATGCCCATAGAGTCCATCACCCAAAAGACCATCACTCTTTTCTCATGTGTTCTCGCCATTGCTGCTGGCGCTCTGCTGACCGATACAGACGCTTTTGCGCGCAACCATCGGGCGGCCAAACCCACCGCCTTGCATAAAAAAGCCAACCCTGACGCCAACGCTCTGCCCCCACTGGCTGCGCAAACCGCTTTGGCCGCCAACCCCCCGGCATTACAGGCCAAGGCCTGGCTGATCATGGACTATGACTCGGGTGAAGTCCTGGCTGCCGCCAATGCCGACGAACCCTTGCCACCGGCCTCACTCACCAAAATGATGACCAGCTATCTGGTGGAGCAAGCGCTGCTGTCCGGAAAGCTCAGGGAAACGGACAATGTCTCGGTCAGCCAAAACGCCTGGTGCCGGGGCACCAACACCGAGTCCTGTATGTACCTGCCGCTCAACAGCCAGGCCACAGTGATTGACCTTCTACGGGGCATCATTGTTCAGTCCGGCAACGATGCGTCCAAGGCCATCGCTGAACACATGGGGGGTTCCGAAGAGGGTTTTGCCAAACTGATGAATGCGCAAGCGCAACGCCTGGGCATGGCCCATACCAAGTTTGTCAACCCCACCGGCATGCCCGACCCGGAACATAAATCGTCAGCGGGCGACCTGGCCATTCTGGCGCGCGCCATCATTAGCCACAGCGCCAAGTACTACCCGATCTACGCTGAACGTGAATTCAAATACAACAACATCAAGCAGGGAAACCGCAACATCTTGCTGTATTCCGATTCTTCGGTCGATGGCCTGAAAACCGGCCACACCAAAGACGCGGGTTACTGCCTAGTCACCTCCTCCAAGCGCAATGGGCTTCGGCTGATCACAGTGATCCTCAACACCCACAGCGCACGCGCACGCGCTGACCAGAGCCGCAAGTTG
Source organism: Burkholderiaceae bacterium (assembly GCA_017856435.1). Classification (GTDB taxonomy): domain Bacteria; phylum Pseudomonadota; class Gammaproteobacteria; order Burkholderiales; family Burkholderiaceae_C; genus Hylemonella. The sequence goes on along the minus strand of JAFMFB010000020.1, from coordinate 332 downwards.
CTGGACTGGGGTTTTGCCAGCTTCGAAAAAGCCACCCCAATACAACCCAACTCCGCCGTTGCCACCGCCAAGGTCAGTTTTGGCAAATCAGATACCGTCTCGGCGGGGTTGGGCGCATCCTGGCAATTGACCGTACCGCGCGGCCAGAAAGTTGAGACCACCATGGAGCTGAAGCCCGGCGTGGAAGCGCCAGTGGCTCAAGGGACTGAGGTCGGCAAGGTGGTGGCCACCGCCAACGGCAAAACCCTGGGCGAAGCCCCACTGGTGGCCCTGACTGCGGTTGAGCGATCAGGCCTCCTGCAGCGGGCCTGGCAGCATGTTGCCAGACTGTT
>JAFMFB010000056.1 GCA_017856435.1 Burkholderiaceae bacterium | reverse complement strand
GTGACCGCATCATGTTCCCGATTCGCAATGTCAAGGGCGAATGCATTGGCTTTGGTGGCCGGGTGCTGGGTGACGAAAAACCCAAATATCTGAATTCACCTGAAACCCTGGTCTTCAGCAAAGGGCACGAACTGTACGGCTTGTTCGAGGCCAGAACGGCGCTACGGGAGGCTGGCTATGTGTTGGTCGCCGAAGGCTATATGGATGTGGTCGCTTTGGCGCAACTGGGCTTTCCCAACGCAGTGGCCACGCTGGGCACGGCCTGCACCCCGGATCATGTGCAGAAATTGTTTCGCTTCACCGATGCGGTGGTGTTCAGCTTTGATGGCGATGAAGCAGGACGCCGAGCCGCGCGCAAGGCGCTGGATGGCGCCCTGTCCTACGCCACCGATGTCCGGTCGATCAAATTTTTATTCCTGCCTAGCGAGCACGACCCTGATAGTTTTATCCGCGCCCATGGACAACAGGCCTTCGCTCAGCGCGTGGATGAGGCCATGCCCTTGAGCAATTTTTTGCTGGAGTCAGCCAGTCAGGGCTGCGATCTGGCAACGGCTGAAGGTCGCGCTCTGATGGCCAGTCATGCCAAGCCCCTGTGGCTGGCCCTGCCAGAGGGCGCACTCAAGCAACAACTTCTTCTGGCCATCGCCAGGCAGGTACAACTCGATGCTGCGGTACTGCAGGATTTATGGCTCAAGCCCAAGAGTGGCTCTGCCGCCAGCAAGGGGGCCACGCGTACCGAAGGGAAAAACTCCGGTGCTGGCAGCAGCCGACCACCCTGGGGACAGACTTCCGCCCGCAGCGTTCGGCGACTGCCCGTCAAGCCCGCTCTGGAGGCCCGCGCCAGCAACATTGCGCGGCTGTTGCTGCGCAATGCGCATTTCTGGGAACAGCTCACACACAACGACCATACACTCTTGTGTGAACTGGATGGCAGCTTTGGTGACATCTTTCGATGGTTCGATTCGCAATTTCATGAGCACGGCCCTCAGCCGCTTGGTCAGATCAGCACCTCCCTAGCTGGCCAACCCTTCGAGCCTGCCGTGCGCGATTTGTTGGCACTGGACAGCCTCCAACCCTTGGGCCGCGAGGTGAAGGACCAGGAGACTTCGATTGATGACCTGCGCAAAGTGTTGATCCATTTGCAGCGGGATGTGATTGATGAAGAACTCAGGCAACTGCAGGCAATGCCGGCTGGCGATCCGGCCCGCACCGAAATCGAAGCGCGACTGATCCGTCAGCAATTGGCACTAAAACAGGAACTGGTCAGGTCTTCCTAGCTGGAATTAAAGCTGCAGCCAATCCCGGCCCGCCGGATTAACCGCCTGGGAGGTTGAAAACCCAAGGTTTTAAGGGGCTCGCCAGCCAGGCAGGCCAAACGGTGGCGGGTTATAATGTCACCGCTCACAGCGGCAAGTGCGACAGCAGCACCTCCGAGCCCGGCCAACTGATGACCCTGGATGTCACGACCGGCCAACCTCATCGCAAGGACTGCACCCCAAATGTTCGCCCTCCCATCTTGCCCCTGAGGAAAGTTCCTCTGTCTTACCAGCGCCGCGGTATTTCGGCGCGTGTTGTCGTGTCTGTTTCTTTGTTTGCCTTTTTTTGATTTCGAGGTGATTTATGCCCGCTCAAAAGTCCAAGAAGCCTGCCAAACCTGCTGCCAAAACCGTTGCCAAAAAAGTCTCCGCCAATAAGGCACCTGTAAAAAAGGTGCCCGTAAAAAAAGCGTCAGTAGCAACGAAAGCCAAATCTGTGATCCCTTCCAAAACTTCTCCCGCCTCTAAACCGGCAAAAGCCTCCAAACCCGTCTCGGCCAAATCCAAAGTCAACACTCCGTCTGCTGTCAAGCCCAAAACCGGCAAGCCAGCCGCAACACCGTCAAAAGCTGTCAAATCGGTTGCCAAACCAGTAGCCAGCGCAGTTGCCGGCAAAGCCGCGGCCAAAAAGCCTGACGCACAGAAGCCAGCGCTCAGCAAAGGTGCCAAACCCAAGGCCGAAGAGGTCAAGTTGACGCTGACAGGCGCGGCCGAAGTTGATGGCAAGAAAAAGCCGGGCCGCCCGCCCAAGGCTGTCAGCGCTGAATCCACGGCTGCAGCCAAGACCGGTGCCAAACGTGGTCGCAAGCCCAAAAATGCGGCCAATACGCAGGAAACCGAAGACCTATCTGACGTCGAAGCAGAATTTGCAGCAGAGCCGGCAGAAGCCAGCGCAAGCGAAAAGGTCAAGCCTCTGCGCATGAAAATCAGCAAGGCCAAAGAGCGTGCCTTGATGAAAGAATTTGGCCTGGATGAAACTGTGCTGTCCGAGGAAGACCTGGCCAAGCGACGTCAGCGCCTGAAGCTCCTGATCAAGCTCGGCAAGACACGAGGCTACTTGACCCACGGTGAAATCTCTGACCACTTGCCTGACAAACTGGTCGATGCGGAGACCATGGAGGTCGTCATCTCCATGCTCAACGACATGGGTGTGGCGGTGTATGAGCAAACTCCGGATGCAGAAACCCTGCTCCTGAACAACACGGCGCCTACGGCTTCCACCGAAGAGGAAGCCGAAGAGGAAGCCGAAGCGGCCCTCTCAACCGTGGACAGCGAATTTGGCCGCACCACGGACCCGGTGCGCATGTACATGCGGGAGATGGGCACAGTTGAGCTGCTGACCCGTGAGGGCGAGGTGGAGATTGCCAAGCGCATCGAAGGCGGCCTGATGGCAATGATGGAGGCGATCTCAGCCTCACCCGCCACGATTGCCGAAATTCTGGCCATGGCTGAAGAAATCCGCGAAGGCAAGGTGGTGATTTCCACGGTGGTGGACGGCTTTGCCAATGCGGACGAAAGCGATGACTATGTCGCCGAAGAGGATTTTGACGAGTACGACGACGAAGGCGATGACGATGGCAAGGGCAACTCCAAAGCTCTGACCAAGAAACTGGAAGAGCTGAAAAATCAGGCGCTGGAGCGGTTTGGTCGCATCACCGCACTGTTCGAGAAAGTCCACAAGGCCTATGACAAGGAGGGCTACGGCTCGCCTACCTACCTCAAGGCGCAAAAAGCCTTGTCTGATGAGCTGATGACGATCCGCTTCACCGCCAAGTCAATCGAAAAACTATGTGATCTGGTGCGCGCACAGGTTGAGGACATCCGCAAGATTGAGAGGCAATTGCGCCGCATCATCATTGACAAATGCGGCTATCCGCAAGAGCAGTTCGTCGCCGAATTCAGCGGGCGCAACAAGAACGGGCAGCCTGTTGCGTCTCACCTACTTGATCTGAAGTGGATTGTGAAGCAATCAACAGCCGGTAAACCCTGGAGCGCCGTCATGGGCCGCAACATCCCGCCGGTTCAGGAGTTGCAGCAGCGCTTGATCGACCTGCAAGCCCGCGTGGTGGTACCGCTGGAAGAGCTTAAAGCCATCAACAAGCGGATGAATGAAGGTGAAAAGAATTCCCGCGCTGCCAAGAAAGAGATGATTGAGGCCAACCTGCGGCTGGTCATCTCGATCGCCAAGAAGTACACCAACCGCGGCCTGCAGTTTCTGGACCTGATTCAGGAAGGCAATATCGGACTGATGAAAGCCGTGGACAAGTTCGAATACCGCCGTGGCTACAAGTTCTCCACCTACGCGACCTGGTGGATCCGCCAGGCGATCACTCGCTCAATTGCCGACCAGGCGCGCACCATCCGTATCCCGGTGCACATGATCGAGACCATCAACAAGATGAACCGGATCAGCCGTCAGCACTTGCAGGAATTTGGCTTTGAACCCGATGCAGGCATTCTGGCCGCCAAGATGGAGATCCCTGAGGACAAGATTCGCAAGATCATGAAAATTGCCAAGGAACCCATCTCGATGGAGACCCCGATTGGTGATGACGATGACAGCCACTTGGGTGATTTCATCGAAGACACCGCCAATACAGCGCCGGTCGATGCAGCCATGCAGGCTGGCCTGCGTGATGTGGTCAAGGACATTCTGGACAGCCTGACGCCGCGTGAAGCCAAAGTACTGCGCATGCGTTTTGGCATCGAGATGACCAGCGACCACACTCTTGAAGAGGTGGGTAAGCAGTTTGATGTGACGCGTGAACGCATCCGTCAGATCGAGGCCAAGGCGTTGAGAAAACTCAAGCATCCCAGCCGTTCTGACAAGTTGCGCAGTTTTACCGACAACCTCTAAGGTTTGACCTAAACCCTACTGCGTTGACTGAGCGAAGCCTTGGTTTGAGGTCACCCCAGTTTCGTTATTAGGGTTAATCCCTATCGCAAAATATATTTCAACAAATACAATAAAGTTCTGGCTGAATCCTCCGCCAGAACAAGAGAAGTTTCGGGGCCTTCATTGGCCCCGTTTTTTTTGCCCCTTCACTTAAATCAGTGAAGACCCTTTTTTTGTTGGGGCGACACCGCCCCACATGTACACTTCGATCAAGCTCTGCACTCAGAGCCGCAGTTCCAAACCAATAAGGTTCCCAAAAAAATGCCAGCATCTCGCAAATCCACTTCTCATGATTCGAAAATCAAGAGAAATCAGTCCAAGGATGGCGCTGATCCTGCCGTTCGTGTATTGCGCAGCTTCAGGCAGGTCTTTAACGCCGTCAAGTCTCACTTTCAACAGGTAGAAAAGAAGGCCGGCTTGGGCGGAGCCCAACTCTGGGCACTGAGTGTGATCCAAGCCCAGCCTGGCATTGGCGTCAACCAACTGGCTGCCACCATGGATATTCACCAAACCACGGCCAGCAACCTGGTCAAGTCCCTTTTGAACCTGGAAATGGTGAAAACCGAAAAAAAGGGAACTGACAGGCGGACAGTTCAGCTGTATGTGCAGCCCGACGGTATCCGTGTACTGGAAAAAGCGCCTGGGCCGTTTGCAGGCGTGCTGCCCAATGCCCTGGCGCAACTTGATCAAGCAACACTGTTGCGGATCGAGCAAGATCTGAATCAGATCCTGAACCTACTCAATGCAGACGACAAGGCAGCGCTTATTCCGCTCGCCCAAATGTAGCCCCCTGGCAACCGGCCAGGATCGCGATTTTTTTTAAATGAGTGCCTTTCTTTCCAACACCTCAGAATTGCTGCGAATTACTTCTGGCAATCTTCCCATCATCCAATGGGCCCTGCTCTTGGCCCTGGCAGCTTGCGTCGGTCACCTGATCCAGCGATACCTCGGCTTACCCAAGGTCATGGGCTATTCCCTGATTGGCGCGCTGGCAGGACTATCAGGCTTTACCAATGCCACCTGGCCGCTGCAGGGCATCGGCCTTTTTATGGTGGAGCTGGGCCTGTCTGTGGTGCTGTTTGAAGCGGGCGGGCGACTGACTTTGCGTTGGCTACGCCTCAACCCCATGTTGCTGTTACAAAGTCTGGCCGAAGTCATCGCCACCTTTGCGGCCGTCTGGTGGTTGCTCGATTTCTGGGGCATCGCGCCAGATCTGCATGTGCCACTGGCGCTGCTGGCCGTAGCCACCTCACCCGCCGTCCTGATGCGGGTTGCCAGCGACATTCGATCCAGCGGTCCCGTCACCGAGAGGGCTGTCACCCTGGCAGCACTCAACACACTCTATGTTTTTGCCATCGGCTCGGGACTAGCCCGTTTTATCGGCCAACCTTATGGCGCCAAAACCGAGATGATTCTGCCTGTCGTCCTCCTGCTGGCTGTCTCGATTCTTTTTGGCAGCTTGCTGGCCCTGGCGCTACGTGCTGCTTTGCGGTTCATGAGCCCGTCCAGCGAAAACACATCGGTCCTCATGCTGGCACTGGTCGCCGCAGGAACAACCTGGTGTGCAAATTTTGGTGGCTCTGCGCCACTGGCAGCCTTGTTGGCAGGCAGCTTGCTCAAATCGTTGCATCCCCGACCCTGGTCATGGTCACGTCAGTTCGGCACTGCCTCCTCGGTCCTGACCATTTTGCTTTTTGTTCTGGTTTCCATGGCCGCCGCCCAGGTTAAATGGGAACAGTCCGCCTGGCAATTGATCGCCACGCTGGTTCTGGTTCGAGCAGGCGCCAAGATTTTGGGAATTGGCCTGGGCGGCCTGGGCAGCGGGGCCAGCTTCTCACAGTCACTCTGGACCGCTACTGCCATGTGGCCGATGTCTGCTGTTGCCTTGCTGCTGCTATCCCAGTTTGTCATGTTCAAACCCGAGCTTGGTATGGCTCTGGCTGCGATCGCCTTGCCGTTGATCCTGTGTATGGAGTTACTCGGGGCTTTGGTGACCACAGTAGCGTTACAGCGGGCTGGTGAATCTCATTTATATGCCCCCGTTGTACAGCGGTTGGCTGGAAAAAAATCCGAGGCTACTGATGGCGCTTGAACCATTTAGTCACTCCGAAGCGCTGACACTGGGTGTCGAACTGGAACTCCAGTTGGTCAACACCCACGATTACGATCTGGCGCCTTACGCCAACGACATGCTCAGGTTGATGAGCCGGCGCAAATTGCCTGGCAACGTAGTCCCTGAGATGACCTCCAGCATGATCGAGATTTCTACTGGGGTTTGTCGCTCGCCGGCCCAGGCGCTGGATGAACTAACGCAAATTCGTGATGCCCTGGTTCAGTCTGCTGACAAGCTCAATATTGCCGTGGTTGGGGGCGGCACCCATCCCTTTCAGCAGTGGCATGAGCAGCGTATTTACGACAAGCCGCGCTTTAGACAGTTGTCTGATCTGTACGGCTACCTATCCAAGCAATTCACCATCTTTGGCCAACATGTGCATATCGGCTGTCCGGATGCTGACAGCGCCTTGCTGATGCTGCACCGCATGTCTCGCTTTATTCCGCATTTCATCGCGCTGTCGGCCTCCTCCCCCTTTGTGCAGGGCCAGGACACTGCTTTTGACTCTGCGCGATTGAATTCGGTTTTTGCGTTTCCTCTTTCGGGTCGCGCGCCCTTTGCCTTGTCGTGGGATGAGTTCACCGCCTACTTTGACAAGATGACCCACACCGGCGTCGTTTCCAGCATGAAGGATTTCTATTGGGACATTCGCCCCAAACCCGAATTCGGAACGATTGAGATCCGGGTGTTCGATACGCCATTGACGGTTAAACGCGCCGCGGCTCTGGCGGCACTGGTCCAGGCGCTGGCGGCTTGGTTTTTGCATGAGCAGCCTTTCATGCCGGCTGAGGATGACTATCTGGTCTATAGCTACAACCGTTTTCAGGCCTGCCGCTTCGGCCTGGATGCCATCTATGTGGACCCAGCAGGCGGTCAACACCAGCCTTTGCGTGAGCACCTGCTGCAAACCCTGGAGCTGCTCAAGCCCCATGCCAATGCTGCAGGAGCGGCCGATGCGCTGGCCATGTTGAGTGACAGCACCCGACGCGGGCAAAACGACGCCCGCTGGTTACGCGAACAGCATGACCGCGAAGATCTCCTGGCTGAAGTTTCACGGCTGGCTGGGCTGCGTTTTCGCAGCTGAATTCAAGCTCTTTTCAAGACCTGCCGGCCCTAGTCCGTGGCTTCAGCCCTTGGCCTCAGCCCCCAAGGACCTCGGGGTTCAGCGGTGTCAGTGCCTTACCGGTGGAAAAGAACTGAATCAGGTTGTCTGCCGCCAGGTTGGCCATGGCCAATCGGGTGGGCACACTGGCACTGGCGATATGGGGGGTCAGCACGACATTGGGCACGGTCAGCAGGTCGGGGTGCACGCTCGGCTCACCTTCAAATACATCCAGCCCGGCCGCGGCAATGCGCTTTTGGGCCAGGGCTTGGGCCAGCGCGGCATCATCAACGATACCGCCACGGGCAATATTGACCAGGGTGGCCGTAGGCTTCATCATGGCCAACTCGGCCGCTCCGATCGCGTGGTGGGCCGATGGGGAATAAGGCAGCACCAACACCAGATGGTCGGAGGACCTGAGCAGCTCTTCCTTGCTGACATAGCGGGCCTTGCATTGCGCCTCGGTCGCCGCATCTAGCCTGGAACGGTTGTGATAAATGACATTCATGCCAAAACCAAGGGCGCCCCGGCGCGCAATGCCCTGGCCGATGCGGCCCATACCCAGGATGCCGAGCGTGGCACCATGAATGTCGGAGCCGGCGAACATGTCAAAACTCCATTTGGTCCACTTGCCAGCGCGCAGAAAATGTTCACTCTCGCTCATGCGCCGTGCGGTGGCCATCATCAGCGCAAAGCCAAAGTCTGCGGTGGTCTCGGTCAGCACATCGGGCGTATTGGTGGCCAGCACGCCGCGGGCCGTCATGGCAGGCAGATCAAAATTGTTATAGCCCACAGCCATGTTGGCGCAGATTTTCAGGTCGGGGCAGGCCGCCAGCACTTCAGCGTCAATCCGATCCCCCCCGGTGGTGAAAGCGCCCTGCTTGCCGCGCAGGGCGTCGATCAACTGCGCCTTGCTTAGGATGTCATCAGCTTGGTTGGACTGAACTTCAAAATGCACTGCAAGTCGCTCGACGACTTCAGGAAAAATTTCGCGGGCTACAAAGATCTTGGGCCTCATTGGAAAATCACCTCCGGTTCACTGCCTGAATGGCAAGCTGTAAATGTAATGTATTGTGCGCAGACAAACGCCAGTTCCCATGCCGGCAAATACCGGTACGGCGGCGTTTACTCATGGAATTCCCTAACTGAAAATCGGTGCTGGCATCGGTAGAATGTTCGAGACATCTGATAGCCACCTCTTACCCTTTTCCTCTTGTGATCTATTCAGCCAGCCTGTTTTTTTTCCTGACTATCTTTTGGCTTCTGTTGTCAGGCTATTTCACTGCTTTTCTGATATCTGCAGGTATCGGTTCGGCTATTGCGGTTGTCTGGTTTGCCCGACGTATGGACGTCATCGATGCCGAGGCTCATCCCCTGCATCTGGGCCCCCGAATTCTTCTTTACTGGCTCTGGCTGCTGAAGGAAATCATCAAATCTGGTTGGGCCGTCAGCCGCATCATTCTTGATCCGAAGCTGCCGATCAGCCCAACCATGGTCCGTTTTCAGCCGACCCAAAAAACTGATGTCGGCCTCGTGATTCATGCCAACTCCATCACCCTGACGCCAGGAACGATCACTCTGGAAGCAGCCTCTGGAGAGTTTCTGGTGCACGGCATCACGCGCGACGCTGCCCTGGGCGTGATCGACAGCGACATGGACCGTCGGGTCACGGCCTGTGAGGGAAAGCAATGATGTTTGCTGCCGCCGCTCTTGCATTGCTGATCACCTTGGCTCTGGCCCTGGCGCGCGCAGCGCTTGGCCCCACCGTCTTTGACCGTTTGCAAGCGGCCAACTCAATCGGCACCGCTGCCATGCTGCTACTGGCGGTACTAGGGTTTCTCTCTGGTCGGCCAGAATTTCTGGATCTGGCCATTGTTTACGGGCTGCTCAATGTGATCGGCACCATCGCCGTACTGAAATACTTCAGACACGGCGACCTGGGTGATCCAGGCCTTAATTCTGGAGACAAGGCATGAACTGGCTGATCGATATCACCAGTTGGTTGTGTCTGCTGGCTGGCGGCTTTTTTTGTATCGTGGGTGCGGTCGGCTTGCTGCGCATGCCAGACTTTTATACCCGCATGCATGCGGCCAGCGTGATTGAGACCCTGGGGGCCGGCCTGATTCTTTTGGGTCTGATGCTGCAAGCCGGCATAACCCTTGTCGCAGTCAAGCTTTTCATGCTGGGGTTGCTGATCTTTTTCGCCAGTCCAACAGCAACCCATGCCATGGGTCGGTCCGGGATGCAGCGAGGACTCAAACCCCAACTTGCCAGCGAGGAGAACTCGACATCGAAACCTTGATCATCAATGTCTTGTTGGTACTCATGGCCTTTACGGTCTGGGTGATCATTCAGAGCCGCAACCTGTTTGGCGTCATCGTTCTGGGCGGTATCTACAGCTTTTTGATGGCCACCGTACTGGTGGCGATGGATGCTGTGGATGTCGCCATGACCGAGGCTTCGGTCGGTGCAGGCATCTCAACCGTGCTGCTGCTTGGGGCCCTCTACCTTTGCCGAAGCGAAGAGGCACGACCCATGCACAAGCCCTGGCTGCCTTTCATCGTATCGGTGGCCGTTGCAGGCGTGCTGGTGTACGGCACCTTGGGCTTGCCGGAATTTTCAGATCCGCAAGCCACGATCCATCACCATGTGGTCCCTCGTTACCTGAATGAGATTCAGCAAGAAGTCGATGTACCCAATGTGGTGACGGCCGTGTTGGCCAGCTACCGCGGTTATGACACCTTGGGAGAGACCACCGTAGTTTTCACCGCTGGCGCCGGTGTGATTGCCTTGCTTCGTCGTCGTCGCAAAGGTCGCTCATCATGAGAAACGACCTTATCCTGCGGGTCATTGCAAAGCTGCTGATCCCTTTTATTCTGCTGTTCGCGCTGTATGTCCAGTTCCATGGAGATTTCGGCCCTGGCGGTGGATTCCAGGCCGGCGTCATCCTGGCAGCCTCAGTGATTTTTTACGCGCTGATTTATGGACTGGATGATGCCATCAAGGTGGTTCCAGAACCCCTGGTTGAGTCGATGATGGCCCTGGGTGTGCTGATTTACGCAGGCGTTGGCTATGCAGGCTTGCTACTCGGAGGGAATTTTCTCGATTATTTCGTCCTCGACCCAAATCCGGTCCATGGGCAGCATCGAGGAATTTTCTGGGTTGAGGTTGGCGTGGCGATCACGGTCAGCGGCGTAATGCTCAAGATCTTTTATATGTTTGCTGCCCGCGGCAAATCTGACGACTAACTCGAAAGACTTAATCATGATCAGTGGCGGGCATTTCACCTATTTCATCACCATTTTTCTGATGATTGCTGGCCTGTTTCTTGTGATTGCACGTGGCAACCTGATCAAAAAACTGATTGGTCTGGGAATTTTTCAGACCTCGGTCTATTTGCTCTATATCGCGCCCGGCAAGCTGGTGGGCGGCACTGCCCCCATTCTAAGTCCCGAGTTCACTATCTACTCCAACCCACTGCCGCATGTGCTGATCCTGACCGCCATTGTGGTCGGGGTGGCTACATTGGCTCTGGGTCTGGCACTGGTGGTGCGGATTCGCGAGGCCTACGACACCATCGAGGAAGACGAAATCCTCGCCGTCGATAGCGCTCACGAGACTGAGGTTCAGACAACATGACAATTGCCACCCATTTGCCGGCATTGCAGGTTGTCATACCACTTGTCGCCGCCCCGCTGACGGTGCTGCTACGTGGCCGCCACCTACCGTATTTCATTTCTTTGGCCGCCAGTTGGATTGCCCTGGTAATTGCATTGCTGCTATGGCAACAGGTGAATGCCCATGGCACGATTTCCTACGCCATTGGAAAGTGGCCGGCTCCTTGGGGCATTGAGTACCGGGTCGACCAGTTGACTGCTTTCATGCTGGTCTTGGTCTCGGGCATCGCAGCTTTGGTGCTTCCCTACAGTCGCGCCAGCATCGAAAACGAAGTACCGCCTCAACAGCACTATCTTTTTTACACAATGTTCAGCTTGTGCCTGACCGGTTTGCTGGGCATCAGCATCACGGGTGATGCTTTCAACATTTTTGTATTCCTCGAGATTTCTTCGCTCTCGACCTATGTCCTGATTGCCCTGGGCCGTAATCGACGAGCCCTGATTGCGTCTTATCAGTATCTGATCATGGGCACCATTGGTGCGACCTTTATCGTTATTGGTATTGGTCTGCTCTACCTGATGACGGGCTCGCTGAACCTGGCCGATATCGGACGCCGTCTTGCCCAGGTCCAGGGGACTCGTCCAGTCCTAGCCGCACTGGCCTTCCTGACTGTTGGCATCTCTCTCAAATTGGCACTTTTCCCCTTGCACCAATGGCTTCCTGACGCCTATGCGCACGCCCCCTCAGCTGTCTCATCATTTCTGGCGGCCACTGCAACCAAGGTCGCAGTCTATGTGCTGATCCGTTTCTATTTTTCAGTCTTCGATGCTTCCCAGGTTCTCAGCCAACTGCCAATGCAGGAAATGATGTTGATCCTGGCGCTTGCCGGCATGTTTGCAGCTTCAGCCATCGCCATCTACCAAACTGACCTGAAGAGGTTGTTCGCCTACTCGAGCGTGGCTCAGATTGGCTACATCATCCTCGGCCTCTCGTTTAATTCTCCAACGGGCCTGACCGCGACCGTGGTTCATCTGTTCAACCATGGTGTCACCAAAGGGGCAATCTTCATGTTGCTGGGGGCAGTCACCCTGGTGATGGGTGGCAGTACGATGGCGCGTATCCAGGGCTTGGGCCATCGCATGCCGCTTGTGAGTTTTGGCATCGTGCTATGCGGTCTGTCGCTGATCGGCGTTCCAGGTACCGTCGGATTCATCAGCAAGTGGTATCTGCTATTGGCTGCGATTGAGCAGGGTCAAGGCTGGCTGGTATTTCTGATTCTCCTGTCCTCTTTGCTGGCCGTGGTCTATGTGTGGCGCTTTGTCGAAGCTGCTTACTTCCGCGAGCCACGAAAAGATATTGATGCTGACACCCGTGTCCCCTGGTCTATGGGCCTACCCAGCGGCCTGCTGGTGATTGCCTGCATCTATTTCGGACTGGATACGTCCTTCACTGTAGGCTCGTCCGTGAAAATTGCCGAATTGCTGTTCGGGGGGATGCGCTGATGTTCGATTTGATCGGCAACCCCCTGACTTGCCTGGTCGTACCTGCCCTGGGAGCGGCCCTCATCGCCTTGGCCGGTCGCAGCCCGAACCTGCGTGAAGCCATGACCCTGGTCACAGCCAGCGTCCTGTTGATCTGCGTACTTTCTTTATTGCCCCTGGTCTTGGCGGGACAGGGGCCAAGCATCACCCTTCTGACGCTGCTGCCCGGCCTGCAACTTGCTCTGCACATTGAGCCGTTGGGAATGCTCTTTGCCTTGATTGCTTCGGGTTTATGGATCGTGAACTCGTTGTACTCAATTGGCTACATGCGCGCGAACAAAGAGTCAAACCAGACCCGGTTTTTCGTTTGCTTCGCCCTGGCGATCAGTGCCACCCTGGGGATTGCGTTCGCCGGCAATCTGCTGACGCTGTTTGTTTTTTATGAGTTGCTGACATTGGTGACCTATCCGCTCGTCACACACCATGGTGATGCTCAGGCGCGCCAGGGTGGGCGCACCTACCTGGGCGTCCTGATGGGCACCTCGGTACTTTTTCTGTTGCCCGCATTGTTGATCGTGTGGTACACCGCCGGCTCGACTGATTTCGTCGCCGGTGGTTTGCTGGCTGGCAAGCTCGGGCATTCCGCAATGGCCGGATTGTTGGCCCTGTGTGCTTTTGGCATTGGGAAGGCCGCCCTTATGCCCATGCACCGCTGGCTCCCTGCAGCCATGGTTGCCCCCACGCCCGTCTCTGCCTTGCTGCATGCAGTGGCGGTGGTCAAAGCCGGCGTCTTCAGCGTTGTCAAGGTGATCGTCTATATTTTCGGCACAGACTCGCTGATGCAGTCGGGCCTGCATGGCGCAGCCGATTGGCTGGTGGTACTGGCAGGCTTCACCATCCTGGCCTCCTCGGTGGTGGCACTCAGCGCAGACAACCTGAAACGGCGGCTGGCCTATTCAACAATCAGCCAGCTCTCCTACGTCACGATGTCGGCCGCCATTCTGGCACCCTTGTCCCTGGTGGGGGCCATTTTGCATATTGCCGCGCATGCGGTTGCCAAGATCACCCTGTTTTTTGCAGCCGGCGCCATCTATACCGCGGCTCACAAAACCGACATCAGTCAACTCGATGGCATAGGACGGCGCATGCCGTGGACGATGGGCGCTTTTGCGATAGGCGCACTCTCCATGATTGGCCTGCCCCCGGCCGTTGGCTTCATCTCCAAGTGGTACATGTTGTCTGGCGCCATGGCGGCACAGCATTGGCTGGTGGTCGGCGTGATTGCCATCAGTACGCTACTCAATGCCGGTTATTTCCTGCCCATCATATACCGCGCCTTCTTTGTAGCCAGCCCCCCAGAGGATGCAGGTCATGGTGAGGCGCCCCGCCTGATGGTCCTGGCCCTTTGTCTCACCGCCGCTGCGACCCTGCTGTTATTTTTCCTGCCCGATCTTCCGCTGACGCTGGCGCGTCAGACGCTAGTTCGCTGAATACGACCACGCCCATGAAGCCTTCTGACACTTCTACACACTGGCTGGATCAAGCCCACAATATCAAGCGGTTGTGGCGAGGCTTTATCGCCATCCTGATATTGACCTTGGTCGCCGAACTATTGATTGAAATCCATCCTCACTTCGAGGC
>JAFMFB010000019.1 GCA_017856435.1 Burkholderiaceae bacterium | reverse complement strand
TCGAGCGCGCCTTGAAGCACGGCAGCTGCGTCATGACCCTGGGCAACTCGCACCACCTGGGCCGAATTGGCCACTGGGCCGAGATGGCCGTGGCTCAGGGACTGGTATCGATACACTTTGTCAATGTGCTGTCACGCCCTGTGGTGGCTGCCTGGGGCGGCGGCGATGGGCGCTTCGGCACCAACCCGGTATGCATCGGTGTGCCGCTCAAGAGCCAGGACCCTTTCATTTTGGACTTTGCCACCAGCCGGGTGGCGCAAGGCAAGATGCGGGTGGCGCACAACGAGGGGCGCAAGGTTGACCTGGGCTATCTGATCGACCCCAGTGGCAACCCCAGCACCGACCCCGGCGTGGTGGTCGTCCCGCAACCTCCCAGCGCCAGCGGCAACCTGTTTGGCGCGTTGATGACATTTGGTGAACACAAAGGCTATGGCCTGGCCGTGGCCTGCGAGCTTTTGGGTGGCGCGCTCTCGGGCGGTGGCACCTGGCACCAGCAAGCCGACGCCCGGCGCTCGGTACTCAACGGCATGCTGTGCATCCTGATCGACCCCAGGAAACTGGGCACGCAAGCGAGCTTTGAAAGTGAAGCCCAGGCTTTTGTCGACTGGCTGCACCAGAGCCCGGCAGCCCCCGGCCATGACGCCGTGCTGATTGCCGGCGAGCCGGAGCGGCAGGCCCGGCTGGCGCGCGAACAAGCCGGCATCAGCATCGATGCCACCACCTGGGATGAAATCAAGGCCTCGGCAGCCAAGGTCAACTGCCAAATTTGAAAGGTATCTGTCCATGAATGCAGCTCAACACGCTGACCCCCTTGCACGCTTTATCGATGACATGACCGCGCTGGTTGGCTCGACCCAGGATGAGGGTGTCTTGCTGACCCAGGGCCGCCAGCTCCTGAGCCGCTTGATTGAGAACGACCAGTGGCTGCCCGCTGAATGTGCCCGCGCCCTACCTGATCGCTATGCCCAATACCTGCTGCATGTCGATCCCCAGCATCGCTTCTCGGTGGTCAGTTTTGTCTGGGGGCCGGGCCAGAAGACGCCGGTGCATGACCACACCGTCTGGGGCCTGGTCGGTATGTTGCGCGGTGCAGAGCGTTGCGAAGAATTCGCGCTGGTGGATGGCCAGCCTCAACCCACCGGGCAATGCCATGTGATGCAACCCTGTCAGATCGAAGCGGTCTCACCCACCGTGGGGGACTGGCACCGGGTGTCCAATGCCTTGCCAGACAAGACCTCGATCAGCATCCATGTCTATGGGGCTGACATCGGCAAAGTGCGCCGGCATTACCTCAATGCGCAGGGCGACGTGGCCGAGTTCGTCTCAGGCTACACCGCTCACTGAACAGACACCGCCACCGACGACCGGGCCAGCGCAAATTCAGGCTGGCTGCCAGGCGCTGGCAAACCTCCGGGCCTGTTGGTGAACCTGCACTGTTGTCATGCCCGGCTTGAACAGGGCCGAGCCGATGCCAAAGCCATTGGCACCAGCCGCACGGTAGGGCGTCATATTGTCCGGAGTGATGCCGCCCACGGGCAGCAACAAGGTCTGGGCTGGCAGCACCGCGCGCAATGCTTTCACCGTGGCAGGGCTGATCATCTCGGCAGGAAATAGCTTCAAACCGTGTGCGCCGGCAGCCAGCGCAGCGAAGGCCTCGCTGGGGGTCATGACGCCAGGCAGGCAGACCAGCTCACGCCGCGCGGCCTCGCGCACCACCTCTTCGTTGTAGTTGGGTGACACGATCAACTGGCCACCGGCGGCGTGCACGTCACGTACCTGCTGCACGGTAAGCACCGTGCCCGCACCCACCAGCGCCTGCGGCTGATGCGCAGCAAGCAGGGCAATGCTCTGGATCGGGTCGGGCGAGTTGAGTGGCACCTCGATCAGGCCCCAGCCTTCGCCGGTGAGCGCGGCACCTACGGGCAGGGCCTCCTGTGGCGTGATGCCCCGCAGGATGCCGACCAGGGGCAGCGTCTGCATGGCGCGAACGAATTTTTCTTGTGGATTCATGCGGTCCTCAGTGTCTTTGCAATGGCATGCAGCCCTGCCCAGGTGACCTGCGCGCCAGGACTGAGACACGCAACACCGCATTGCGCCAAAGCCAGCTGATAGCGCTCGGTCAATCCGGCACTGCCAATCAGCACCACCTGCTCTCCCGCGCTGAGCTGCTGGGCACGCAACTCTTCACCAATCACCAGCCCCGAGAGATGACTTGCCAGCTGCGACGGGTTCATTTTTTCAAACAAGGACAAGGTGCGTGTGCTGAAGGCGGTTTGCAGCAGGCTGGGTGACCCCAGGGCCAATTGCACAGCACTGGTAAAGGCCGCTGCGTTGAGCGCTGCGTCCTCCGCGGGCAGGGTGCGCGCCAAGATGGAGTGCTGGCGCAACAGGGCAAAAACCTCACCGGTCATGCAGGTGGTGAATTCAACAATTCGCCCCGCCTGCACCCGCACCCACTTGCTGTGCGTGCCGGGCAGCACCAGTCGCGCCTGCGACAGGCCGAGCGTGCCCAAGGCACCAAAGACCTGCGTCTCCTCGCCCCGCATCACGTCGGGCACGCGCGCAAGCAGGGCGTCGCCGGCAAGGCCCGGGCGCTCGCAACTGAGCCCCGGCACGATGGCGATGCGCCCGGGCTGCACCCAGGCCAGATGCGCGGCGATGTCCTCAAAGCCTGCCGGGCAGGCGCAGTAAGGCGCCTCCTGCCAGCCCTGCCGGCTGCCCACCATACCCGCCATCAGGCACAGAAGGTCAGGCGTGTGGCGCAACCAGTCACCAAAACACTCGTCAAACGCCGCCGCAAAACCACCGGGACTCACACTGAGAATGCCCCGGGCAAAGGCACGGTCTGTGATCAGCTGACCTTGAGCGTCAAGCAAGGCCCCGCGCAGTGAAGATGTGCCCCAGTCAACTGCAAGCAGAACCGGTTTCATAACAAGGCCGCTACAGCCTTTGGGATTGGCAGTGGCGCGACGGCCCCAAAGCCCTGCACCGCCAGCGCCGCGGCCGCGTTGGCGTAGCGTGCCGCTTCAAACAGGTCGGCGCCCTGACTCATCCGCGCCAGCAGGTTGCCGCTAAAGCAGTCGCCAGCCCCCGTCGCATCCACCAGCTTGACCGGGTGGGCTGCGATACGCTGGCGACGAACGCCATCACTGACCAGAGCCCCGTCAGCCCCCAGCTTGAGCACCACGGTGGGCGCACCCAACTGATGCCCCCAGTCCACGATGGCATCGGGATCATCTCGACCGCACAAATGCAAGGCGTCGTCCAGACTGGGCAGAAAAATGTCACTGTAGGCCACGGCCTGGGCAATGCAAGCGCGCGCACGGGCCAATGGCCACAACTTGAGGCGCAGATTGGCATCAAAAGAGACCTGTCCTCCTGCTGAATGCACCCGCTGCATGGCGGCAAGCACCGCGTCGCAGGCACTGGTTGAGATGGCCATCGAGATCCCCGATGCATGCAGGTAGCGGGTTGATTGCAGCAACCTGACCACTGGCGAGCTTTCAAGCCAGAGCGGGCTCATCCGGCTGGCCGCCGAGCCCGCGCGCAGGTAGCTGAACTCATGGCCTTGCGCGCCATGGGTGACAAAATAAATCCCGGTTGGATGGCCGCTGTCACGCTCGATGGCAGAGACATCCACGGCCTCTCGCTGCCACAGATCCAGCAGGGCCTGGCCAAAGGCATCGGCACCGACACGGGTCAGGTAAGCAGCGCGAACCCCGCAACGCGCGGCAGCGATCAGGGCATTGCTGGTGTCACCCCCAAATCCCTGCAGATAGTGCGGCTGGCCGGGTGAGGTCTGGTTGAACTCGAGCATGGCCTCACCCAAGGCCACCACATCGAAGGATTTTTGCATTGCGGGTTTACTTCAAGCCGTCCAGCGCCTGGGCCGGGTATCCGGGCTGCGTGCGGCAATCATCAATGTATTGCCGGATGATGTCCTGAAACGAGGCGTCCGGCCTGAGCCCCAGCGCACCCGCCCGTTGGGCCGAAGCGCCTCGCGCCCAGTTGGCCACAATCGCGGCGATGCGCTCATCGCGCTCGAAGCGAACCCGCTGACGCACTTTCTGTCCGGCCACCTGCTCCAACGCGGCCAGCATGTCACCCACCCGCATGGTCAGGCCAGGCAGGTTGATGGCCAGTCGGCCACCCATTTCAGAGGCACTGGCTTCAAAGACCCGGATCAGGCTGCTGACGGTGTTGGTGGGCGAGGCAATCGGGTGGGTTACATCCGGATCGACCGGGCATACCGTATCCTGACCCGCCAGAGGCTCGCGAATGATGCCGCTGAAGAAAGAGGAGGCCGCACCGTTGGGGCGTCCCGGTCGAACACTGACTGTCATCAGTCGGGCAGAGCGGCCGTCGATATAGCCCTTGCGGGTGTAGTCTGCAATCAGGTACTCGCTCATCAACTTGTGCGTGCCATAGGAGGTCTGGGGTGAAGGCAGCGTAGTGTCGGTGACGACATCGGGTAGGGGGTTGGACGGATCGGGGCCGAAAACCGCGACCGAACTTGAAAACACAAGCCGTGGCTGGTTGGCAGCCGCGCGCAGGCCATCGAGCAGAAGACGGGTGCTGTCCAGGTTGGAACGCAGGCCAAGGTCGAAATCAAGTTCGCACTCCCCCGAGACGGCTGAGGCCAGGTGAAACACGCCATCAAAGCCGCTTGCCAGCATCTGCCCCTGCTCCAGCATCTTGCCCACATGGGCTGTCACGCGTGCATCGGCAGCCAGATCCGGTGGTGGCGCCACCAGGTCAGCAATATGCAGTTGGGTAATTTTTTGCCCTGCGAGCTGCTCTCTTTTGAGAAGTTCACGCGACAAACGAGCGCCGAGAAAGCCGCCGCCACCGGTAACAAGAAGTTTCATGATTCAAGACCCTGCAAATTGAGAAATGAAGATTGTGTTGTTCGCGCAATAGCTGTAACTTGGCTAAGAGGCTTAGTCACAACCACAGAAACGCTTCGCATTTCAATGGTTGTCTTTCGGGACGAAGGCGCCGCGTTGGCCAACCAGGAAGTCAAGGTCTGCGCCCTGGTCGGCTTGCAGGACATGGTCGATATAGAGTTTCCAGTAGCCGCTCTTGAGCGGTGGCTCGGGTGCCTTCCAGCTGGCCAGCCGTGTCTTGAGCTCCTCTTCACTGATATGCAGGTGCAATTTGCGTTCAGGCACGTTGAGCTCGATCAGATCGCCATTGCGCACCACAGCGAGCGGGCCGCCGGCGGCCGCCTCTGGCGCGGTATGCAGCACAACGGTACCGTAGGCTGTGCCACTCATGCGCGCATCGCTGATGCGCACCATGTCGGTGATGCCTTTGCGCAGCACCTTGGGTGGCAGCGGCATATTGCCGACCTCGGCCATACCCGGGTAGCCCTTGGGGCCACAGTTCTTGAGCACCAGGATGCAGGTCTCGTCAACATCCAGGCTTTCGTCATCGATGCGGGCATGAAAATCGTCGCTGTCCTCGAACACCACGGCGCGCCCGGTGTGCACCATGAGTGATGGGGTAGCCGCGCTGGGCTTGATGACCGCCCCGCGCGGGGCCAGGTTGCCACGCAAGATGGCGATGCCCGCCTTTTCCTTGAAGGGTTTGGCAAAGGGTTTGATCACACGAGGGTCGTAATTCTCGGCGCTGGCGATGTTCTCGCCGACGGTCTTGCCGCTGGCTGTGACGATCCCCGTGTGCAAAAGATGCTGTATCTCTTTCATCACCACTGGCAAGCCACCGGCGTAACAGAAGTCTTCCATCAAATGCTCGCCCGAAGGTTGCAGGTTGACCAGGCAGGGAAGCTCGCTGCCCAAGCGCTCGAAGTCATCAATGGTGAGCGACAGGCCCAGTCGGCCAGCAATGGCAATCAGGTGAATGACCGCGTTGGTTGACCCGCCGATGGCGGCCAGGGTGCGGATGGCATTCTCGAAGGCTTCGCGGGTGAGCACCTGGCTGATGGTCTGATCGCTGTGAACCATCTCCACGATGCGCCGCCCGGCACTGCGCGCGAGCACATTGCGCCGGCCATCCACCGCCGGGTAGGCCGCATTGCCAGGCAGCCCGATGCCCAGCGCCTCCACCATACTGGCCATGGTGGAAGCCGTGCCCATGGTCATGCAGTGGCCATGGCTGCGGTGCATGCAACTCTCGGCCTCCATGAAGTCCTGCAACCTCAGAGTGCCGGCACGCACCTGCTCGCTCATGCTCCACACCCCGGTGCCCGAGCCCAGCTCCTGGCCGCGCCACTTGCCGTTGAGCATGGGCCCACCCGACACACCGATCGTCGGCAGGCCCGCACTGGCCGCGCCCATCAGCAATGAGGGCGTGGTCTTGTCGCACCCCATCAGCAGCACCACACCGTCAATGGGGTTGCCGCGGATGCTTTCTTCCACATCCATGGAGGCCAGATTGCGGTACAGCATGGCCGTCGGGCGAAGCATGGTCTCGCCCAGCGACATCACCGGAAACTCCAGGGGAAAACCGCCCGCCTCATAGACGCCAATCTTGACCTGCTCGGCCAGGGTTCTGAAATGCGAATTGCAGGGGGTCAATTCGCTGAAGGTATTGCAGATACCGATCACCGGCCGGCCGTCGAACTGGTCATGGGGAACGCCCTTGCCCTTCATCCAGCTTCGGTAAGCAAAACCGTCACGGTCCTGTCGGCCAAACCACTGCTGGCTGCGCAGGTCGGCGGGTTTCTTTCTTGGGTTGTCGCTCATGGTGTGAATCGCTCTAAGGTAGGTCGAGGAACTAGGGTTTGTATCTAGTGAATGGCCAAGCGAGTTTCAGGGGCTGGGCACTATTGGTAATATGATAATCATTCACGGCAAAGTGCCGGGTTTTCGAAAATAAAAACATTATTTCAAGTTTGCCAAATGTCTACATCAGAAGTGTCCAAGCCAGAAGTCCTGACCGCAACCAAGCTGTCGCCGCTATACATGGAGCTGCTCAATGCCAACTTCATCGTACATGACCGACTGCACCAGACCGATCCCACCGCCCTGGCCGCTGCCGCCCCGCGCATCCGCGCCATAGCAGCCGGTGGCGAATCCACCGTCAGCGCCGAACTCATCGCCAAGTTGCCAGCTCTGGAAATTATTTCGGTCATGGGCGTGGGCTACGACGGGGTGGACGTGCCCGCAGCCAAGGCGCGCAAGATACCCGTCACCCATACCCCTGATGTGCTCAACGATGATGTGGCTGATCTGGCGCTGGCGCTGATGCTATCGGTGGCGCGTGCCATACCCCAGTCAGACCAATTCATTCGCCAGGGTCAGTGGCTCCAGGGCGGCATGCCACTGCAGCGCAAGATGTCCGGCAGCCGGCTGGGCATTGTGGGTATGGGGCGCATTGGCCAGGCTATTGCCAGCCGTGGCCTTGCCTTTGGCATGCCGATTGCTTACACCGCGCGCAATCCAAGACCTGCCCTGCCTTACCGCTATCTGCCAAGTGTCACAGCGCTGGCGGCCGAATCAGACTTTCTGGTGGTGATCACCCCCGGCGGGGCCGCCACCCGACACATGATCAATGCTGAGGTTCTCAAGGCATTAGGCCCCCGGGGCTATGTCATCAATGTGGCCCGCGGTTCAGTCATGGACCAGGATGCCCTGATGGAAGCCCTGGAAAAGGGCGTGATTGCCGGCGCCGGACTGGATGTTTTTGCCAAGGAGCCTGAAGTGCCGCAACGCCTGCTCAATCTGCCCAATGTGGTGCTGACACCGCATGTTGGCAGCGCGACCCACGAAACCCGCCGGGCCATGGCCAATCTGGCCTTTGACAACCTGAAAGCGCATTTTGCCGGCGTCCCGCTGATCACGCCCGTGCCCGAATGCCGTTGAAGGGCAGGGTTTTCCATAGCTGGGCAAACTGACTTCTTAAGCTCTATCATTTGTTTATCAACAAGGTCGGCCCTTTGGTTGACCAAACTACCTCAAGGAGAACTGCATGAAACTAAAAACAATTCTCGCTACAACCATGGTGGCGGCGGGTCTGCTGGGCGGCGCCCAGGCCCTGGCCCAGGAAAAGCTCAATGTCTGGTGGGTCAAAGGTTTTTACAAGGGTGAGGATGATGCCCTGTACGCGGCCGTCAAGAAATTTGAGGCCAAGACCAAGGTCAAGGTCGAGCTGTCGCAGTACCCGATTCAGGACACCATTCCCAAGACAGTTGCCGCGCTGGACGCTGGCACCCCGCCCGATGTGGCCTACTCCGATGTCTATGACTTCCAGGTTACTTCCAAGTGGGCCTATGACGGCAAGCTGGAAGATATCTCCAGCATCATCGATCCGATTCGCAGCCAGTTTGAGCCGGGTGCCTTGTCAACCACTTTTCTCTACAACGATGCCGCCAAGAAGCGCGCCTACTACGCGTTTCCGCTGAAACAGCAGACCATGCACATTCAGTACTGGAAGGACATGCTGGCTGATGCCGGCTTCAAGGAAAGCGATATCCCGAAGGACTGGCAAGGTTTCTGGAGTTTCTGGTGCGAGAAAGTTCAAGCTGGCCATCGCAAAAAAAGCGGTCAGCGCACCTATGGCACCGGCTATCCGATGGGCGTTGACTCCAGCGACTCCTTCTACTCTTTCCTGACCTTCATGGACGCCTACAACGTCAAGCTGGTCAGCGATTCGGGCAAGTTGCTGGTGGATGACCCGGCAGTGCGCCAGGGCCTGATCAGTGCCATGACCGACTACACCTCGGCCTACGCCAAGAGCTGCACCCCGCCCTCATCCACCGCCTGGAAGGACCCGGACAACAACGTCGCCTTTCACAACAAGACCATCGTGATGACGCACAACGCCACCATCTCAATCGCCACCAAATGGCTGGATGACTCCAATAACGCATCACTGACTGAAGCTCAACGCGCCACGGCCAAGAAAAACTACGGCGAGCTGATTGCCACTGCAGGTTTCCCCAACAAGCCTGACGGCAGCAAGATGACCTACCGTGCCGCGGTCAAGACCGGGGTGATCTTCAAGGACGCCAAGAACAAGAAGCGGGCCATGGAGTTCGTCAAGTTCATGTTGCAGGAAGAAAACCTGACCCCCTATGTTGAAGGCGCCAGCGGCCGCTGGTTCCCCGTCGCCAAGAAGGCCCAACAAAGCCCCTTCTGGAAAAATGACCCGCACCGCCTGGCTGTCTACAACCAGTTCATGAACGGCACCTCACCCTTTGAGTTCACCAAGAACTTCAAGTTCACCGTGCTGAACAATGAGAATGTCTGGGCCAAAGCCATGAACCGAGTTCTCAACGACAAGGTTCCGGTGGACAAGGCCGTCGATGAAATGATCGCCCGCATCAAGGCGGTTGCCGGCTAATTTTCGCCAGGCACGCGACGGACGCCGCCGAGTCTGACAGGCCGGCGGCGTTTTTTTTCACTACCTGAGCTCATTTGCAAATGTCCGAGTCAGTCACCTTGCAGGGCCCCAACCTGTCGCCTGGCCCGCGCCGCAACACCTGGGAATTCTGGGGGCGGGTACTCGTCACCCCCTACCTGCTGATTTTTCTGATCTTTGTGATCTACCCGGTAGGTTACGGTCTGTGGCTCGCGCGTCATCCCAGCAGCTATGAACAACTGTTGGCCGATCCGATCTTCTTTCGAACCCTGGCCAATACAGTTATTTTTTTGGTGGTGGCAATCAATCTGAAGATGCTTGTCGCCCTGTTTCTGTCGGGCTTCTTCATTCAGACCCGCTGGTGGATCAAGGGGCTGTCGCTGCTGTTCATCCTGCCCTGGGCCGTTCCCTCCATCCCCACCATCCTCTCGGTACGCTTCATGTTCAACCCGGAATGGGGTGTCATCAATTCTCAGATTTTTCGTTTTACCGGCCTGGATGGCCCCAATTGGTTGAATGACCCGACTCTGGCGCTGTCCCTGTCAATGCTGATGCACATCTGGAAATCTCTGCCATTCTGGACCTTGATCCTGATTGCCGGACGTCTGGCCATTCCCACCGAACAATATGAAGCCGCCTCAGTGGACGGCGCCTCAAAGTGGCAAAAATTTCGCTACATCACCTGGCCCTCGATGCGAACGCTGTATCTCACATCGACCATCCTGTCGGCAATCTGGACGCTGGGGGACTTCAACAGCGTCTACCTTCTCACTGGCGGCGGGCCTGCGGACATGACCCATGTGCTGGCCACGCTGGGGATTCGTTACCTGCGACTGGACCTGGTGGATCAGGCGATGGCAACCATTGTGGTGGCGCTGCCTATGGTATTGCCCCTGGTATTTTTCATGATGAAGCGATTGTCCAAATGATCCCTGCAGCAAATCGCCCTGTCTCCTCCCAGGTCGCTGGCCTTGATTTCGCCTTCTGGCCCGTCACCCCTGAGGAGAAGTCATGAGCCAGAAAAGGCGCCTCACTCTCAAGTCGGTGACTACCGAGGCCAAGCTGTTGCTGATTGGCATTCCGGTATTCCTGTGGACCGTTATTCCGGTCTATCACATGATCCTGTTTGCCATCTCCAGCAAGGACTCGGCCACTTCCGGCCGTTTATGGCCCAAGGAACCAACCCTGCAGAATTTCCAACTGCTGTTTGGACAAAAGCATTTTTACCTGGATCACTTCTGGGTGCAGATGGGTAATTCCCTGCTGATTGCCCTGACGGTCGGAATTCTCACATTGCTGATCGCCACAGCGGCTGCTTTTGCCATCAGCCGACTGCGGGTCACCGGGGGGCGTACCGTCATGAATCTGGCCCTGCTGACTTATTTCATCCCGGCGGCGTTCCTGGCCGTGCCCATGTACAAAGCCATGGGCAGCTACGGACTGCTGAACAACCAGTGGGCGCTGATCCTGGCCATGGTCACCATTGCCTCACCCTACTGCATCTGGGTGCTCAAACAGGCTTCTGACAAGCTGCCACTCGAACTGGACGAGGCGGCCCGTATTGATGGCGCATCACCCCTGCAACTGTTTCGCATGGTTTATCTGCCATTGATGGTGCCCTCGCTGGTCGCGGTCGGCACTTACGCCCTGTTGCTGGCCTGGAATGAATACCTGTACGCCTTCTTGCTTCTCTCCAAGGACAGCAGCGTCACGGTGGCAGTGGGCATGGGCAATTTTTTGCAGGCCGATGATTCGCCCTGGGAACTGCTGATGGCCACCGGGCTCGTCTATGCCCTGCCGCCCGCCGCCATCTACTATGTCTTCAAGCGCTACATGGTCTCTGGCCTTACCGCCGGGGCGGTGAAGTCCTGACTTACCCGAAAGTATCAACTTATGGCTTCCGTCTCCTTCAGCAATATTGTCAAGCGCTTTGGCAAGATAGAGATTCTCCACGGCATCAGCTTTGACATTACCGATGGTGAATTTGTCGTTCTGGTCGGACCCTCGGGTTGCGGCAAATCCACCCTGCTTCGGATGTTGGCCGGGCTTGAGGAAATTTCCGACGGCCTGCTCAAAATCGATGGCCGCGTGGTCAACGAAGTCGAGGCCAAAGAGCGCGACATCGCCATGGTGTTTCAAAGCTATGCGCTCTATCCCCACATGACCGTGCGCGACAACATGGGCTTTAGCCTCAAGCTGCGCAAGGCTGACAAATCCCTGATCAACGAGCGTGTCAACAATGCCGCCCGTATCCTGAATCTTGACACCCTGCTGGATCGCTATCCGCGTGAGCTCTCCGGGGGACAGCGCCAGCGCGTGGCCATGGGCCGGGCGATCGTGCGCGACCCCAAGGTCTTCCTGTTCGATGAGCCCCTGTCCAACCTTGATGCCAAGTTGCGGGTGGCCATGCGCGCCGAGATCAAGGCTCTGCACCAACGACTCAAAACTACTACCGTCTATGTGACGCACGACCAGATCGAGGCCATGACCATGGCCGACCGCATTGTGGTCATGAATGAAGGCCGCATCGAGCAGATCGGCACCCCGCTGGAGCTGTACGACCGCCCGGGCAACCTGTTTGTTGCCCAGTTCATCGGCTCACCCGCCATGAATGTGCTGGCTGGCACCCTGCAGATTGAGGGTAATCAACTGTCTGTGCACGCTCAGGGCCAACGCTGGCCGGTGGCCGGCGTGACCGGCACCCCCGGACAGGCTGTTCATTATGGGATCCGTCCGGGTGATATTTCGCTGTCGGACAACGGCCAAGGGGTCCCCGCCAAGGTGGTGGTGGTCGAGCCGACTGGCGCTGAAACTGAGTTGCTGCTTCAGGTCGGAGAGGTCCCGTTCACGCTGGTGATGCATGGCCGCACCAGTGCCCGCCCGGATGACACGGTCCATCTGGCCATTGACGGCAGCAAGGCCCATGTATTTAGCAGCAGCACCGGGCAGCGGCTCGAATGAACGGAACAACATGATCAATGCAAATACCTTTCGCCTGGATGGCCGCATCGCCCTGGTTACCGGATCTTCCGCTGGCATCGGCAAGGCTCTGGCCCGTGGTCTGGCCCAAGCCGGCGCCTCGGTCATTCTCAACGGCCGAGATCGACACAAGCTCGAAGCCACCCGCGCTCAGTTGACCAGCGAAGGGCTGGCCGTACAAGCCCGTGCATTCGATGTCACCGACGCCGATAACGCCGCCACTGCGGTGGATGCAATTGAACGCGAGATAGGCGCGATCGACATCCTGATCAACAATGCCGGAATTACCCGCCGTGCCCCCTTTCAGGATTTGCAGCGTGAGCAATGGCGTGAGGTGATGAGCACCAATCTGGACAGCATTTTTTATGTGGGCCAGGCTGTTTCGCGCCATATGCTCACACGCAAGCGTGGCCGCATCATCAACATCTGCTCGGTTATGAGTGAGCTGGCGCGTCCGACCACAGCGCCCTACACCGCGACCAAGGGTGCCCTCAAGATGCTGACCAAGGCCATGGCAACCGACCTGTCACCGCATGGCATCAACGTCAATGGCATCGGTCCGGGCTATATCAAAACTGAACTGACCCAGGCGCTGGTCGATGATCCGACTTTCTCGAACTGGCTCATCGCTAGAACCCCTTCTCGTCGCTGGGGCGAGGTTGAGGACCTGATGGGTGCCGCCGTATTCCTGGCCAGCGATGCCGCAAACTTCGTCAACGGCCATATCCTGTATGTCGATGGTGGCGTTACCGCCACCCTGTGAGCAACACGGAGGTCCCTGAATGAAAGCCGTTATTTGCCATGCGCCCAAGGATTTGCGCATCGACACCCTGCCCGAAGAACTACCCGGCCCCGGTCAGCTCCAGGTACGAGTGGCCTTTGGTGGGATCTGCGGCTCGGATCTCCACTATTTTCAGCATGGAGGATTCGGCACGGTTCGCCTCAAGGAACCGATGGCCCTGGGCCATGAGGTCTCAGGCGTGGTGTCTGCCCTCGGCGAAGGCGTCAAAGGTTTCAGCCTTGGGCAGCGGGTGGCAATTTCTCCGTCCCGACCCTGTTTCCAATGCCGCTATTGTCAGCAAGGTCAGCACAATCAGTGCCTGGACATGCGCTTTTATGGCAGCGCAATGCGCTTTCCCCATATCCAGGGGGCATTTCGTGAAAGGATGGTCATTGAATCGCATCAGGCCCATCCCTTGGCCGACGGCGTAAGTCTGGCCATCGCAGCCCTGGCCGAGCCCCTTTCGGTTGGCCTGCATGCGATCAACCGCGCTGGCGGCGTCTTTGGCAAACAGGTGCTGGTGACCGGTAGCGGCCCGATCGGGGCCATGCTGATCGCTGGCCTGCGGCGCGCAGGTGCCGCGCGCATCGTGGCCGCTGATCTGAGTGATACCGCGCTGGCCTGTGCGCGGGCCATGGGTGCCGATGAAACCTACAACCTGGCCAACCAACCCGATGCACTGGCTCCCTATGCACGCGACAAGGGACAATTTGACTTCATGTTCGAAGCCTCGGGCAGCGAACGCGCCCTGCGCACCGGGCTGGATGTGGTGGCCCCGCGCGGCGTCATCGTCAGCGTTGGCATGGGGGGCGATATCCAGATCCCCCTGACCCAATTGGTCGCCAAGGAGATTGAGTTGCGCGGCACTTTCCGCTTCCATCCGGAATTTGCCGTCGCGGTGCAATTCATCAATGAAAATCTGGTCGATCTACGGCCTGTCATCTCGCATGTGGTGACGATGAGGGACGCGGCTCAGGCCTTCGAATTGGCCGGCGACAAAACCAGGGCCATGAAAGTGCAACTTGACTTTGGGGTCGAGTCTGCCGCGCTTTGACATCCCATCGACGCTTTGCAACAGGAATAAACGCATGACAAGCTTCACCAAAGTCATTCTCTTTACCGACACCGATGGCCGTGCCCGCTTTCGGGAGGAAAGCGTGGCCCTGAGTGAAGGCACGCCCCAGGCTCGATTTTCTTCGGTGTTTCCCAGCGGCGGCTATCAGCTTCGTGAGAGCCCGGTGGGTTTTCGCAGCCAATTTCACTGCACCCCCAAGCCCCAATGGGTGTTCATTCTTCAGGGACAAATGGAAATCGGCCTGCAGGACGGCAGCTCGCGCGTCTTCGCCCCCGGCAAGCATTTCTACTCGGCCGACACCCTGCCCGAAGGCGCCACCTTTGATGAAAAACTCCACGGCCACTGGAGCCGTCAGGTCGGTGACCAAGCGCTTGTCACGCTGTTTGTGCGGGACTAGGAAAGCTTAAAGTCTTATGAGCCTGTGCGGCCTGGGAACCGGCCTTGGGCGCTTAGCCCTAGGCCTTGGCCCTATTTGACCAGCTCGGGCGAAATCAGTTTGGGCAGGAACAACGCGATCTCGGGAATGAAGATCAGCCCCACCAGCACCAGCAACATGGGAATCAACATGATCATGGTGTCCTTGATGGCATACGACAGCTTGACCTCGGCGATGGCGCAGGAGATCAGCAGACAAAGCCCATAAGGCGGCGTGACCAGGCCAAACGCCAGCGAAACAATCCCAATGATGGCAAACTGGATCGGGTGCATGTCCACGCTGGCGGCCAGTGGGGCCAGCGTGGTGCCGATGATGATGATGGCCGGGATCGCGTCGAGGAAGGTGCCCGCTACCAGAAACACAACAGCAATCAACAGACCAACCCCTGTGGCATCCAGCCCCCAGGTGGTCACATTGGCCAGCAGGGTCTGCGGGATCTTGTAATAGGCCAGCATCCAGCCAAAGGCCGAGGCGGTGCCGATACAAAACAGAGTGACGGCCGACAGCTTGCCAGTGTCAATCAGCGCCTGACCCAGGTGCTTCAGGTCCATCTCACGGTAGAAGAAGATGGATAGCACGGCAGCGTAAATGACAGCTACAGCGGCCGATTCAGTGGGTGTAAACCAGCCCAGCAAAATACCGCCGACGATGATGAAGGGCGTCATCAAGGCGGGAATCGACGCGATGCCAGCGGTGAGGAATTCCTTCAGGCTTGAGCGGGGATAGACCGGGTACTTGCGCCGTGTGGCATAGACATGCACGGTCACCATCTGCGCCAGCGCGATCAGAAGACCAGGGATGATGCCGGCCAGGTACATGGCGCCGATCGAGGTGGAGATGACTCCGCCCCACACCACCATCAGGATGGACGGCGGAATGATCACGCCCAATACCGCAGAAACAGCCGTAATGGCAATGGAGAAGGACTTGTCGTAACCTTCCTTCACCTGGGCATCGATAAACAGCTTGCCCTGGCTGGCGGCGTCAGCCGTTGAGGAGCCTGAAATTCCGGCAAAGAACACCGACAACACCACGTTGACCTGCGCCAGCGCGCCCGGCAGCGTGCCCACCATGGCACGCGACAGGCGGATCAAGCGGTCACTGACGCCACCAATATTCATCAGATTGGCGGTGAGCAGGAAAAAAGGCACCGCCAGCAAAATGAAGGAGTTGTAAGCCTTGAAACCTTCGTTGAAGATCACCAGGGGCGAGAGCCGGGGCTCGAAGAATAGCGGCGGCATGCACGCCAGCCCCAACGCAAACGCCACGGGAACGCGCAGCACGAGCATCAGGAAGAAACTTCCGAACAGCACCAAAGCAGCAGTGCCCGGCGTGAAGGCAACCTCTGTCATTGGGTATCCTTGTACAAAAACAGTTTCAGATTGGCTTGAAAGGATTCGCCCAGAAAAAGAATCCAGACCAAGCCGGTGATCGGCCAGGCGATGAAGATATAGAGCATGGGCAGGTCGGCCAGTTCGGAGTGCTGGTTCCAGCCAAAGCGCAGGAACTCAACACCCCAGATCACATAGACCAAGGCAAACACCAGAACAAAAAGCTGGGACAGGATGCGCAGCAACGCATTGGCCCGGCCACTCAGGCTAGGCCACAGGTCCACATCAAAATGAGTGCCTTCCCGCACGCCGACCATGGCACCCAGCATGATCATCCAGATCAGCAGAAAGCGCGACAGCTCTTCCGTCCAGATATAGGGAGGAATCAATTCGGTGAAGCGTGACAGCATCTGCAAGCTGACGGGCAACACCAGAATGCCCACCGTGGCGGCCAGCAATACAACCAGCCCGCGGTGCAACAGATCAAGCATTTTTTTCATGAACAAACTTTTGTACAAGGGGGAAATTTAGCCCCCCCCTGTAAAGGCGGGAAAGCTCCCGCCCTGGATTCAGGCAAATTGGCTAGGCTTTATTTGATAGCCATGATCTTGGCGTGGATGGCATCCGCACCAATTTCCTTGGCGTAGGCGGCCATGATCGGATCCACCAGCTGCTGCATGCGCGCACGGTCAGTAAAGGCAATCCGCTTGAGTTTTCCGGCCTTTTCCAACGCCTCGAGCTTGGCAGTGTCCTGTGAAGACTCCAGTTCCCGGCCATAGGCACCTGCTTCCTTGCCAGCCTTGACAATGGCCGCTTTCAAATCGGCTGGGAGCTTGTCAAAAGTCTTTTTGGAGAAACACAGGGGACGCACGGTAATTGCATGCTGGGTCATGCTCAGGTTGGGTGCCACCTCAAAGAACTTCATCTGCTCGACACCGGCCGCCTCGTTTTCACCAGCAGCAATCACCCCGTTCTGGATGGCGTTGTAGACTTCGTTGTAAGCAATCACGGTGGGTGACAGACCAATGGCGGCAAAGGTCTTGCTCCAAATCGGAGCACCCTGAACCCTGACCTTCATGCCGCGCATCTCGGTCAGGTTGCGCATGGGCTTGTTCACAAAGATATTGCGGGTGCCACCGCCGGCATAGCCGATCAGCATGACTTCGGCCTTCTGCGCAATTTCATCAGCGATCGGGTTCAACACATCTGAATTGAGCACCTTGTTCCAATGGTCAAGGTCACGAAACAGAAATGGCGCATCGATAAAAGGGGCCGCGCGCGAGAAGGTGGACATATGGGCCGGCGACACCACCGCAAAATCAACAGCCTTGCCCTGGTTCATATAGGCAAAATAATCTTTCTCCAGGCCCAGGGAGCTGTTGTTGTGCATGACAAAGTTAATCGGCTTGCCGTAATACTTTTTGACCAGTTCTTCGAACTTGGCCATGGTTTTGGTGAAGGCATGGTCCTCATTGAACTGGGAGGCGCCGTGCAGTGTAATCACCTGGGCCGAGGCGGTAAAGCTGAACGTCAGGGCGGCAAGGGCAAGAGCGGCACGACGTTTGATGCCAAATGCAAAATTTTTCATGACAACTTTCTTGAGACAGGGTTGGAAAGAAAAATCATTCTAGGAGCCAATCGCAACAGCACCAGTTGGTACAAACCCTTGGCTGGAGGGGCCATCCTCTGATTGACTTGCTAACATCCTACGATTAGAGTGCCCAGCTTTTCAAGGAGCGGTGTATGCAGATGATGGACCTCACAGGTCGGGTGGCGCTGGTGACGGGGGGCAATTCGGGCATTGGGTTGGGCATGGCCCGCGGCCTGGCCCGGGCTGGCGCCAAACTGGCCATCGCTGGGCGCAACAGCGCAAAAAATGAGGCCGCTGCGCGTGAGCTGCAGGGCTTGGGCGCTGAGGTCCTAAGCCTCAAGGCAGACATCACCCAGGAGAAAGACTGCCAGATGATTGTGCATTCCACGCTGGCGCGCTTTGCCAGGCTGGATATTCTGGTCAACAATGCCGGCACCAATATTCGCAAGCAGCCCCAGGACTACGGACTGGACGACTGGAAGACGGTACTCGACACCAACCTGACCAGCGCCTTTTTGTGCAGTAAGGCTGCCTACCCAGCCATGCTGGCTGCGGGGGGCGGCAAAGTTATCAACACTGGCTCCATGATGTCGATATTTGGCGCCAGCTTTGCCATGCCCTACAGCGCCAGCAAAGGCGGCATTGTGCAGATGAGCAAGTCGCTGGCCACGGCCTGGGCCAAGGACAACATTCAGGTCAATGCGGTTTTGCCTGGCTGGATCGACACCGACCTGACCCGCGCGGCCCGCAAGGAAGTTGACGGCCTGCATGAACGCGTCCTGGCGCGCACCCCGGCTGGCCGCTGGGGAGACCCGGCTGATTTTGAAGGAATCGCCATTTTTCTGGCCAGCAGCGCGTCTGACTTTGTCACTGGCGCCGTTATTCCGGTGGACGGCGGGTTTTCCTCTCAGGCCTGAACCATCATGACTGAAGTCTTTCTGACCCACCCCGATGAGGCGCGCCGACTGTATTACGGCGAGAAAGCCCTGGCCGGCCTGAACGCCTTGGGCCATGTGCGCCTCAACACCACTGGCCGCGAGCTGTCCACACCTGAACTGATCGAGGCTGCCCGCGGCTGCTCACTCATCATCTCGTACCGCCAGACACCCGGCGAGGCAGCACTTTTTGCCAGCCTTCCCGATCTGGTCGCCTTTTCACGCTGCGCCATCGATATTCGCAATGTCAATGTCGCTGCCGCCTCTGAGCATGGCATTCTGGTTACGCAGGCCAGTGCCGGCTTTATCACCTCGGTCAGCGAATGGGTCATTGGGGCCATGATCAACCTGTGCCGCGACATCAGCCTTAATAGCGAGGCCTACCATGGCGGGCACGTGCCCACCGCTCGCCTGGGAAGTGAGTTGCGCGGCGCCACGCTGGGCGTGATTGGCTATGGTCAGATCAGCCGTTACCTGTGCGACCTGGCGCTCGCCCTTGGCATGCGGGTCCTGGTCTATGACCCTTATGTGAACGCAGTTCCTGAAGGCTTGGCCCGGGTCGACCTTGCGCACCTGCTGGCCAGCGCCGACCATGTGGTCTGCCTGGCGGTAGCTACCGAAGAGACCGAGAACCTGATGAACGCCAAAACATTTGCAATGATGAAACCCGGCGCCTTCTTCATCAACCCTTCACGCGGCAATCTTGTGGATGAGGCTGCGCTGCTGCACGCCCTTGACCACGGACAGTTGGCGGCCTGTGCACTGGATGTTGGACGAGCCCCCGACCAGATGCCCACACCGCAGCTGGCCCGCCATCCCCGCGTCATCGCCACCCCGCACCTGGCCGGACTCACACCCCAGGCGATCGAGCATCAGGCACTGGAAACTGTGGCCCAGGCTGCCGAGATCCTGCAGGGCCGTACGCCCGTCGGTGCGGTCAATGCCACCCAAGCCACGCGACTGGGCCGGCTAGGAAACTAGCGGCCGCAGCAGCCAGAACATGACCGGGATGTAGGCCACTGCAAACAGGGTGGACTCCAGGACTGCGGCCGCCATTTCCCCGGGGCGCAGCTTGTGCTGGGTGGCAAACGCGACCGTGTTGCCCGCCAGGGGCACCACCCCGATGATCAAAAGCAGGGTGTGAACATTCGCGTCAAACAGTCCAAAGACGTACTTGTCCAGCAGCGCAAACCCCACCGTGCAGACCGGCCAGGCAAGAAACTTGATGCCAAACAGCACACTGGTTAGCTTGAGATTGGCGCGCCAGCCCCCCGCCTGGCTGAGCGCCACACCGATCAGCATCATGCCCAGAATGACCCAGGCTCCGGTGAAGCGTTGCCACCATAAAACAAAGGCCTCTGGCAGGGGTGCGCCACTGGCATTCCAGAGCAGGCCCAGCAGCACTGCGTAGACAAAGGGGATCTTCAGCACCTTGATCAAGCTGTCACGCACCGCATGATGACCGCGCGCGCCAAAGTAGTAACCCACCGTGCTCTCGCACAGGGCGACTCCAAAATTCATCAGGAAATAAATGCCCACCGTGTTAGGCCCGAGCAAAGCCAAGGCCACCGGTGTGCCAAAGTAGCCGGAGTTGCCGGTCGAGGCCGACATAGCTATCAGGTTGCGGGTGTTGTCCTGGTACCAGCGCGCCGACAGCCAATGGCTGGCAAAGGCCAGTCCGCTTGCAATGCCAAAAAGCAGGAGCGGCAGGATCAGGTAGGACGGCTGAAACTTGAGCTGTGCCACGCCCCCGAAATTCACGACCGGTGACAAAAAATAGATCGCAATCATGGCCAGGGATTGCGACTGCACCTGCAACCACCGCCCCGCCAGGTAGCCCAATCCGATCAACAGCAGCAGGGGCACCAGCTGACCCAGCAAGACAATGATCATGCGCGGTAATGCTCCAGCACGTCGCGGTTCACCTGCACACCCAGGCCAGGTCGGCTGGGGATGTCCACCCAGCCATCGGCTTGCTGACGCAGCGGCTCGGCCACCAACTGTTCGCGAAAGGGGTGCGAGGAGCGGTCGTATTCCAGCACCGGTTGCTGCGCAAACAAGGCATGATGCGCAGGGGGCAGCGCGGCGATGACCTGCAAGGAGGCGGCCTGGGCAATTGCCGAGCCCCACACATGCGGATTGACCGCCACGCCGTGCGACTGCGCCAGTGCCGTGATGTGACGCAGCGCAGTAATACCGCCGCAGGAACCGACATCGGGCTGGGCCACGTCAAGCGCATCGGCACCCAGCAGCTGGCGAAAACCAAACAGCGTGTGCTCGTTTTCGCCGCCAGCAATCGGCATGGTCAAGCGGGCGCGCATCTCGGCGTAGCCTTGGATATCCTCTGGCACCACCGGCTCCTCGTACCAGCGCAAGTTGTAGTCAGCCAGCGCCCGGCCCAGTCGCAGCGCCTCGGCACGGCCGTAAGCATGGTTGGTGTCGATCATGAGCGTGATGGGTTTGCCCTGAATGGCACGACCAATGGCCTGCATGACCGCGATGTCATCGTCAACGCCATAGCCAAGCTTGACCTTCATTAGCGTGAAACCGGCCTCGAAATGGCGTAGCGCCTCCTCGGCCAGGCGTTGTGCCTCGCCCTGGCCACTTAATCGGTAAAACCCGGTGGCATAGGGTTGCACGCGGGTGCGAAAGGCGCCGCCCAATAGCTTGTAAATTGGTTGCTGAAAATATTGGCCGGCAATGTCCCACAGCGCCATGTCGATGGCGCTGATCCCCGCCACGACTGAGCCCTTGCGTCCGAAGTCGCGGGTCTGGTGGTACATGCGGTGCCATAGCACTTCGGTGTCCAGCGGATCAGCATGGAGTATCAACGGGCGTAGCGCCTTGTCGATCACGGTGGCGGCAATCTCCGGTGGCTCCAGCCCCTGCGCGAAGGCTTCTCCCCAGCCGCTGATACCAGCATCGGTCATGACCTCCACCAACGTGGCGCTGCGCTGTCTTACCCAGCCTTGTGAGAAGGCGAAGGGTTCAGCCAGTGGGCTCTTGAGTACATGGATCTGCAGATCGGTGATTTTCATGATCATCCAATGCCTGGGTCAAACTGGCAGACAGGCTGGGCCTGCCGGAACAAACTGCTTGTAAGTGAGAACGAACTCCTGGTGTCCCAGCGCCTCCGAGCAGGTGGCCTGGCCCTGGCCAACACGGCCCATCAGCTCAAAAATTTCCTGCCCCACCTGAGCCAGGCTGGCGCGCCCCTCCAGAATGCGTCCGGCATCTACATCCATGTCTTCCTGCATCCGGCGATAGGTGTCCGGGTTGGCGCATACCTTGATCACTGGCGCAATCGCTGAACCCACCACCGAGCCTCGCCCGGTGGAAAACAGGATGAGCTGACAGCCGCAGGCCATCAACTCGGCAATCTCGGCGTTGTCGTTGATGTTCGGAAAACCAAAGCGCACCTCTCCATCGGGCACCACATCCAGCAGGTACAGCCCACCCTTGGGGGGCCGCGTGCCGGGTTTGATCAGGCCGTCAATGCCGGACTGACCGCTCTTGGCATAGGCACCCAGCGATTTTTCCTCGATGGTGGTCAGCCCACCCTCTGCGTTGCCGGGGGCAAAGCTGGGGTAGCCCAGGGTCGCGTAGTAACGTGCTGCCTTGGCCACGCTGTCGCGCAGGGCCTGGCCCAACTCAGGGGTGCGGGCGCGCTGCGCCATCAGCTCCTCCATGCCAATCAGCTCACCAGTCTCCTCGAAGATGGCCGTGCCTCCGCTGGCAATCAGCAGGTCAAAGGCCACCCCCATGGCCGGGTTGGCGGTCAGGCCACTGGTGGCGTCAGAGCCGCCACAGATGGTGCCCACACTGAGCTCGGACCAATCCATCGGGACGGGCTGCTCTGCGCGCAGGCTCTGCAGGGCTTGCGCAACCCACGCCTGGCCAACCTCCAGGGTGGCGCGGGTACCGCCACAGGTCTGAATGCTCAGTGTATGGACCGGGCGACCGCTGGCAGAGACCGCGCTGGCAAGCGCTGTGCGGTTGAAGCCCTCGCAGCCCAGCGAGACCAGCAGCGCACCTCCCACATTGGGATGCGTGCACAGCGCCTGCAACATATCCTGCGCATAGGCGTTGGGGTAGCAGCCAGCAAAGCCGATGCACTGGACATCCTTGGACTCAAAGCGGCGCGTGATTTCTCGGGCCACATGGTGGGCGCACTCGACCAGATAGACCACCAGCAGCAGGTTGCGGATACCCTTGCGCCCATCGGCACGGGCATAACCGATGAGCGGCAGGGTCATGGCGGGACCGCCATCGCAGGGGTCGTGTTAGCGAGGTAGTCGCTGCGCACATTGTGTGTGTGCACCGATTCACCAGCCTCGATTCGACGCGTGGCCGAGCCAATCGGGCAGTTGTACTTGAGGATGCGTTCGCCCGCGGCAATCTCCCGCAAGGCAAACTTGTGGCCGATCTTTATCGGGTCACGCAGGCTGAGGGAGACGCCGGCCACGTCAATGGTGGCGCCACGGCTGAGGTCGGCCAACGCCACCACCACATTGTCCGTTGGCGCCAACTGCAGGGCCCGTGACAGCTCAGAACTTGCCATAGCGCTCGTACGCATCCACCGGATCAACACCCGACAGAATGGCCGTGCGAACCTTGTTCTCGGTCTGCATGGTTTGCTCGGTCTCCTGCACCACCTCCTGCGCAATGTCACCGGGGATGATGACCACGCCATCACGGTCAGCCAGCAGATAGTCGCCACTGCAAATAGTGACGGTTCCGATATTGACCGGCTCGCCAAAGCGATCGGCAATCCAGCGACCAACGATATCGGCTGGGGTCAGAAACGAGCAATACACCGGAAATTTCTGATCCAGAATGAATTCGGTGTCACGGCAACCACCATCAACCACATAGCCCAGAACCCCCTTGTGCTTGAGCGTCTCGGAGGACAACTCCCCCATCAGCGCCACCTCATGGTTATGCGGCTGACACACCACCACATGGCCCGATGGCGCTTTGGACAGCAGGCGTGTCCAGCCCAGCAGGGTCTCGTGCCGAGTAAGGGTGCGATCAATATGACCGGAAACTGTCCACACCGGTCCGGCCAGCTTGAGCGATGGGTCCAGCGGACGGATCTGCGGCGGCAGCACAACATTCTCATGGCCCCGGCCACGCAACACATCATGCACTGCGCCGCTGTAACAGGCGAGCAGGCGCTCCGTCAGGGTACTCATGCCGACATCTCCTTGCGTACAGGGAAAATATGACAAGTCATTCAGGGTTATTACTGTAAAAAACCGAGGCCAAGGCATCTTAGCATTGGTCATATGATTAACCCGAACCCGCTAACCCTGCTAAACCCGACATAATTTCAGCGCCATGCCTACACCTTTTGACCAACCTGCTTCCCTGCGTGTTCTGATCACCGGCGCTGCCGGCAACATCGGCCGCGTGCTCCGCTCCCACTTCAAGGGGCGCTATGCCTTATTGCGTCTGACCGACATCGCGCCTCAGGACCCGGCCGGGCCGGGCGAAGAAGTGCTCAAGGTGGACATTCGCGACCCTATGGCACTGGAGCAGAGCCTGCAGGGAATTGACTGCGTCATCCATCTCGCGGGGGTCCCTGAAGAAGATGTCTGGAGCAAGGTCCTGCCCCTGAACATCGAGGGTTGCTACAACGTCTTTGAGGCCGCCCGCTCTGCCGGCGTGCGGCGTGTGGTGTTTGCCAGTTCCAACCACGCGATTGGCTTTCACCGGCGCGAAACTTTCATTGACACCGATGTGGCGCCGCGCCCGGATGGCCGCTATGGCCTGTCCAAGGTATTTGGCGAGGCGCTGGGACGTCTGTACGCCGACAAGTACGGTCTTTCGGTGGCGTGTCTGCGGATCGGATCCTTTCGCCCCAACAACCGGCCCAGTGAGTCCCGCCATCTTCTGACCTGGATCAGCCACCGCGACATGGCCCAGCTGACTTACCGCTGTGTTGAACATCCCGCCTATCATTTTGTCGCGGTCTATGGCGTTTCCAACAACTTGCGAAGCCGCTGGGACAACACCCGGGTCAAGTTTCTGGGTTACCGGCCCGAGGACAATGCCGAGGACTTTGCCGCTGAAGTGCTGGCCAATTCACCCAAGGAGGATCCGATCGCAGTCCAGTTCCACGGCGGGATGTACTGCCCGATCGAGTTCGTGGGCGACACCCAGCGCATCGATGATGGCCCGCTCTATCCTGTGGACGGCCTATGATCAAGAATGTGCATGGCAACACCCTGGATTTTCTGGGTGAAGCCATTCTCAAAGGGCAATACCCGGTGGGCTCGACCCTGCCGCCTGAGCCGGTGCTGGGCGAAGCGCTGGGAGTCAGTCGAACGGTCATCCGAGAGGCAGTCAAGTCACTGATTGCCAAGGGACTGGTCAGTACCGGGCCCAAAGTGGGAACCCGGGTGCTGCCCGCCGAGCAATGGAACTGGTTTGATCAGCATGTCATAGCCTGGCAAGCAAGGGTTGGGCTGACGCCGGAGTTTTTGCGCAATCTGCAGGAGTTGCGCCGGGTGGTGGAGCCAGCCAGCGTACGATTGGCCGCCTTGCGCGCCACCGATCTGGACATCGCCGAAATCGAAGCCGCCTACGCGGGCATGGCGCTGGCGGTGAAGAAAGGGGGGGACTATGTGTCCCATGACCTTCAATTTCATATGAGCCTGCTCAAGGCTTGCCGCAACCCGCTGCTGATCCAGATGGGCAAGGCGCTGTCAGCTCTGTTGCGCACCAGTTTTGAGCTCTCCACCGCCCGCAAGGGGGGGACGGCCGCCTCCCTCCCCCTGCACCGCGCCGTGCTCGATGCTGTCATCGCCCACAAGCCGCTGAAGGCAGAAAAGGCCATCCTGGCCCTGATCGATGGGGCCAGCCAGGACATCGATCAGGTGCTGGTGTCGCGCAAACGGTTGCCGCGCCTGAGCAAGCCGGCGCCGGCGCTCAAGGCATCCTGAATTTCGTCTTACACCAGTTGACGCCGGGCCAGATCGCGCATCAGGGCGCGCGCGCCATAGGTCCACGGCGTGATCTTGTCGCAGGTGTTGACCCGGTTGACCAGGGTTCCCAGCGAGGGTGTTGAAACCATGGCCAGGTCACCCACTTCGTGGGTAAAACCCTGACCGGGTCCGTGGCGATCCTGGATGGGCGCGAACATGGTGCCCAGAAAAAACATCACCCCATCGGGATACTGATGGTATTGGCCAATCACATGGCTGACCAGCTCCAGCGGATCACGGCTGATCTGACTCATTGAGCTGACGCCCTGCATCACAAAGCCGCCCGCACCTCGGACCTCCATCGCCAGGTCGCAGCCTCGCACATCATCCATGTCAAAGTGGTCGTCAAACAGGCGAATGCAGGGACCGATTGCACAAGACGCATTGTTGTCCTTGGCTTTACCCAGCAGCAAGGCACTGCGCCCTTCAAAGTCGCGCAGGTTCACATCATTGCCCAGCGTAGCTCCCTTCACCTGAGCCCGGCTGTTGACTGCCAGCACGATTTCGGGTTCGGGGTTGTTCCAGTGGCTGCGCGGGTGGATGCCGACCTCGGCGCCGGTGCCTACGGCGCTCATTGGCGCCGACTTGGTGAACACCTCGGCATCGGGACCAATGGCCACCTCCAGGTACTGCGACCAGGCACCTTGCGCCACCAGCACCTCCTTCAAGCGGGCGGCTTCGGGCGAGCCTGGCTTGACATGACTCAGGTTTTCACCGATCACAGCCACCACGGCCTGGCGCACGTTCTCGGCCTTGGCCGCGTCACCACGCGCCTGCTCCTCAATCACCCGCTCGAGCACCGAGTTCACAAAGGTCACACCGGTGGCCTTGATGGCCTGCAGATCATTGGGCGCCATCAACCAGGGTTGGCTGGTCTTGCGCTGATCATGGGCCGAGTTTTTCAGGATGGACGGGGTGTCACCCAGCATCACCCCGGCACAGGCGCGCACAGCCGCGCTTGGGTCGGGCAATTCCAGCAGATCGGACATGGTGGGCGCAACTGTGCTGATGTCAAAAACAGCTTGCGGTGTGACGCGCACCAGCACCGCGCCCTGCCCCTCAAGCCAGACCCGTCCAACCAGGGTGGCGCGCGCCGCATCACTGGGCAGGGCAGCGGAAATCGTCAGATGCTCTTGAATCTGCATGGGGTCCTCTTGTCTGTTTCTGTATTTCGGGTTACTTGTCTTCGTCTTCGCCTTTCACCGACGAAGTTGCACAGCCGCGCTGGCCAGGGCAGAAATGGCCGCCCAGTCCTGACGCGCCAAGGCATCGGCGGGTACCAGCCATGAGCCGCCGACACAGCTGACGTTGGGCAAGGCCAGATACTCTGGCGCGTTGGTTGCAGTAATGCCGCCGGTCGGGCAAAAACGCGCTTCGGCAAAGGGACCGCTCCATGCCTTGAGCATGGCCGCGCCCCCAGCCTGGGCTGCCGGAAAAAATTTGAATTCAGTGTGCCCAAGGTCCATGGCAGTCATGATCTCACTGCCAGTGGCCACGCCCGGCAACAGCGGCAGGCCGGCATCATGGGCCGCCAAAGAAAGGTCCCGGGTGAAGCCAGGGCTGACCAGAAAGCGGGCCCCGCAGCGCCTGGCAGCCATCACATCGCCCGGGTTGCGCACGGTGCCGGCGCCAACAGCGACATCGGGCAGCTCCTTGGCGATCATCTCGATACAGGCCAAGGCCTGCGGGGTTCGCAAGGTGATCTCCAGCATGCGGAGACCTCCCGCCAGCAATGCCCTGGCCAGCGGCAGGGCATGGGAGGTGTCACGCAGGACAATGACCGGAATGACTGGCCCATCCTGCATGACCTGCAAGGCGGTCAGCGTTGTCATGCAATGATCTTAACCCAGCCCACCCAATCGTCACATGATTGGAAGGCCTGTTGACGGCCTGCGTCAGGCTTACATATTGCGACGGTACTGACCACCCACCTCAAACAGGGCCTGAGTGATTTGGCCGAGTGAGCAGCAGCGCACGGCATCCATCAGGACCTCAAACACATTGCCGTCCTGAATCACGGTCTGCTGCAGCCGCTTGAGTTGCGCCGCTGCTTGCTGGGCATGGCGGGCCTGAAAGTCTTGCAGCCGGTTGAGCTGCGACTGCTTTTCTGCCTCAGTGGAGCGGGCCAGCTCCAGGTGCGCCGGCACCGGATCGCCCTGTGGGTTGCGAAAGGTATTGACACCGATGATGGGCAGCTCACCCGTGTGCTTGAGCATTTCGTAATGCATGCTCTCGTCCTGAATCTTGCCGCGCTGATAGCCGGTTTCCATGGCCCCCAGCACACCACCGCGCTCACTGATCCGCTCGAATTCGGCCAGCACGGCTTCTTCCACCAGCTCGGTCAACTCTTCGATCACAAACGCCCCCTGGTTGGGGTTTTCGTTTTTGGCCAGACCCCATTCACGGTTGATGATCAGCTGGATCGCCATGGCGCGGCGCACGCTGTCTTCAGTGGGCGTGGTGATGGCCTCGTCAAAGGCGTTGGTATGCAGGCTGTTGCAGTTGTCATAGACCGCAATCAGCGCCTGCAGGGTGGTGCGAATGTCATTGAACTGGATTTCCTGGGCATGCAGGCTGCGACCGCTGGTCTGGATGTGATACTTGAGTTTCTGGCTGCGTTCGTTGGCGCCGTATTTCTCTTTCATGGCCACTGCCCAGATGCGCCGCGCCACCCGGCCCAGCACCGAGTATTCCGGGTCCATGCCGTTGGAAAAGAAAAAGGACAGGTTGGGCGCGAAGTCATCAATATGCATGCCGCGTGCCAGGTATGCCTCCACCAGGGTCAAGCCGTTGGAGAGGGTAAAGGCCAGCTGGCTGATCGGGTTGGCGCCGGCCTCGGCGATGTGGTAGCCACTGATCGAGACCGAGTAGAAATTGCGCACGCCATGGTGCACAAAATACTGCGCAATGTCGCCCATCACCTTGAGGCTGAACTCGGTGGAGAAGATGCAGGTGTTCTGTCCCTGATCCTCTTTCAAAATGTCGGCCTGCACCGTGCCGCGCACATTCTCCAGCACCCAGGCGCGGATTTTTTGCGCTTCGGTGTCAGACGGTGCGCGCGCATTGTCACGCTGGAACTTGTCGAGGTACTGGTCGATGGCCGTATTCATGAACATGGCCAGGATGGTGGGTGCCGGGCCGTTGATGGTCATGCTCACCGAGGTGGCCGGGTCACACAGGTCAAAGCCATCGTAGAGTGCCTTGAGGTCGTCCAGCGTGGCGATCGACACCCCGGAGTTGCCCACCTTGCCGTAGATATCGGGCCGCAGATCGGGGTCGCTGCCGTAGAGGGTGACCGAGTCGAAGGCGGTAGACAGTCGCTTGGCCGGCATCCCCGCACTCAGCAACTTGAAGCGGCGGTTGGTCCTGAACGGATCGCCCTCACCGGCAAACATGCGGGTTGGGTCTTCGTTTTCCCGCTTGAAGGCGAACACGCCAGCGGTGTAGGGATAGCTGCCTGGCACGTTCTCCAGCATCAGCCACTTGAGAATTTCGCCATGGTCCTCGAACTGCGGCAGCACCACCTTGCGAAGGGTTGTGCCCGAGAGTGACTTGCTCGTCAGCGCCGTGCGGATTTCTTTGTCGCGAATTTTTACGACATACTCATCACCCGCATAAGCCTGCTGCATGGCCGGCCACTGCGCCAGCAATGTGTTGACATCATCATCGAGTTGCAACTCGCGCTGCTGCGCCAGATCGATCACCGCCTCGGCCGCCTTGGCTCGGTTAGGCTTGTCCTGCTTGAGCATATCGGCCGCGGCCAGCAACTGCTGCCTCTCACGGGCCAGTCTGACCTGCGCCTTCACCCGCCGCTTGTAGCTGCGCAGGGTGTCGGCAATCTCCGCCAGATAGCGATTGCGCTGCGCCGGCACAATCGGCGACTGGTTGCTGCTATGGCGCACCGATACCGGCGGCAGGCTGCCCGCCTGCAAGCTCAAACCGCGCTCAGCCAGACGGGGCTTGAGCGCCTGGTACAGGGCCGTGACGCCATCATCATTGAAGCGCGCAGCCATGGTGCCAAACACTGGCATCTGTTCGGTGGGCGTGGTCCAGGCCTCGCGGTTGCGCTGAACCTGCTTGGCGACATCACGCAAGGCATCGGGGGCACCCTTGCGGTCGAATTTGTTGATAGCCACAAACTCGGCAAAGTCCAGCATGTCAATCTTTTCCAATTGGCTGGCCGCGCC
Source organism: Burkholderiaceae bacterium (assembly GCA_017856435.1). Lineage (GTDB taxonomy): Bacteria > Pseudomonadota > Gammaproteobacteria > Burkholderiales > Burkholderiaceae_C > Hylemonella. The sequence goes on along the minus strand of JAFMFB010000019.1, from coordinate 14,013 downwards.
AAACTCGGGCGTCATGACATACAGCGGTATGTCCACATGGGGCACGATCGCCGCATCACCCTGACCAATGCCGGAGGTCTCCACCACGATCAGGTCAAAGCCAGCGCACTTGCAAGCGGCCAGCACATCGGGCAAGGCGGCGCTGATCTCGCTGCCAGTATCTCGGGTGGCCAGCGAACGCATGAACACCCGTTGCTGCTGGGCGCCAGGGTCAATTGCGGTTTGCGTCTGCTCATCAAGGGCGACTGAATGGTCATGGGCCTGGACCGAGCCCTGCGCCAAGACCTGGCCCCAGGGCCCGATGGCGTTCATGCGGATGCGGTCACCCAGCAGCGCACCGCCACTCTTGCGGCGCGACGGATCGATGCTGATCACCGCCACCCGCAGCCGGTCGTGCTGGTCAATGCGCAGGCGTCGGATCAACTCATCGGTCAGCGAGCTCTTGCCAGCGCCTCCGGTGCCGGTAATGCCCAGCACCGGGATTTTCTTCCGCGCGGCCACCTCCCGCAGGGTCTTGAGCAAGGCCGGCGCTACCTTGGCGTTTTCCAGCGCCGTCATGAGCTGAGCCAGGGCCCGCCAATGCTGCGCTTCATGCCCCTGGATCGCCTCAATGGCCTGGGGCGCATGCCCGCTCAGATCCTGGTCACAGCGCATGACCATTTCACCAATCATGCCCTGCAGACCCATGCGTTGCCCGTCTTCCGGGCTGTAGATGCGAGCCACGCCGTAGGCCTGCAGCTCACGGATTTCAGGCGGCACAATCACCCCGCCGCCGCCGCCAAAGACCTGGATATGCGCCCCGCCCCGCGCGCGAAGCAGGTCCACCATGTACTTGAAATATTCGACATGGCCGCCCTGGTAGGAACTCACCGCGATGCCCTGCACGTCTTCCTGCAAGGCAGCGGTCACTACTTCATCGACACTGCGGTTATGCCCCAGATGAATTACCTCGGCCCCCATACCCTGCAAAATGCGGCGCATGATATTGATGGCTGCATCGTGGCCATCGAATAGGCTGGCCGCAGTGACAAAGCGCACCTTGTTCTTGGGTCGGTAATTGGCCAGGGCCTGAAATTCGGCAGACAGGTCGGTCATGGTCGGCTGGCCGCCACGGGGCAGCGTTTGACGTTTACGTAAACGTCAATGTTACTCTTTTTCCAAAAAACAATGGGCGCAAAAGCGCCCATGTTCTGGAGTCATAAAAACCGGACTCAGCAGCTCAAGACTTGTCGTCCTTTTTACCTTCCTGGTTGCTCAGCAGGTCATAAAGCGGCATGGCCAGCCCTGCCAGCAAAATGATCAGCAGGTCGATTTGCTTGAGCTTGAGCACATAGGGCAGAAAGAACAGGGCCAGCATCGCCATGGCCAGATAATTTAAAAAACGGGTGTTCATGATTTTCCTCTTGGGTTGAAAGTTTAATGGCTTAGTCGCTGGACAAGCCAGCGGGCGGTGCGCAACAGGCGGCCGTCATCGTGCAGGCGCCCGACCAGTTGCACGCCAATCGGTTGACCGTCCTCCGTCTGCAGCAGTGGCAGCGAGACGCAGGGCAGCCCGGCAAAGGTCCAGACCGTACACATGATCGGGTCACCGGTGCTGTCAAATCCCGTTGGGGCCGGCCCCAGAGAAGCCGGCACAACGATCGCGTCAAAGTGATCGAAAAACTCGTCAAAGCCACCGGCCGCCAGCGACATCCGATCCTTGGCAGTCAGGTAGTCGGCGGCGCTCACCTTGCCACCACGCTCGAGCAGGGCCAGGGCAGCGGGGCTGGCCTGGCCGCCAGCGGCCTGCACCACGGGGGTGAGGTTGGTGTGCATCTCGGCCTCCATCACGGTCTTGAGCCAGGGCACCGCGTTGGCAACCGAAGGATGCAATTCCACCTCGGTCATGCAGTCATTCAGTTCGCTCAGGAGTTCCTCAAAAGCCGCCTGTGATACCGGGGCCATCCGGTCCCACATGGGGGTGCGGGCAAACATCAGCTTGGGTGGCAAAGGCGGTTCCTGTTCACAGACCTGACGCAAGTTGAGTGGGAACTGCAAGGCGCCGGACTCGTTGTAATGACCGCCAATCACGGCCTCGGCCACAGCGGCCAAATCCTGCACATGGCGGGCAAATACCCCGACCTGGTCGAGCGACTGAGAGCATCGCAGCACCCCGCTATTGGAGATCAGACCACGGGTGGGCTTGTAGCCAAAGACCCCACAGAATGAGGCTGGCCGGATCACCGATCCGTTGGTCTGGGTCCCGATGGCGGCGGGTACCATGCCGGCGGCCACTGCGGCAGCCGATCCGCTGGAAGAGCCGCCGGGCGTTGCCCCTGACACGCGTGGGTTAAGTGTCACCGTTGGGGTCAGGTAGGCCAGCTCGGTGGTACGCGACTTGGCCCAGATCAAAGCACCCGCCTCCCTGAGCTTGTGCACCAGCAGCGCATCTTCGCGCGGCGTTCGTCCCCTGGCGCCTTCAAAGCCATATTCGGTGGGGTAGTCCTCGGTATCAATGTTGTCCTTGACCGCCACCGGCACGCCAAACAGCGGCGGCAGGGCATAACCGCTTTGCCGTGCCGCCTCGAGGCGCTGCACCTGCAGGTTGATAAAGGCCGGATCGTAATGGGCAAACGCCTTGAACTGGGCATCCGCCGTGGCCGAGTAAGCCTGCATCGCCTCCACATACTCGCGCAGGGAGATACTGCCTTCGGAGAGCAGGCGCACCAGTTGCAATGCGCCTAGCTCATGGCAGAACTGCTTTGCCTCACTCACGGCCGACCCACCCTCTCAGGCTTGAGACTGGATTGCGTCATGCTCACTTTTTCTCGTCAGCCGAACCACCAAGCAAGAACTTCGGATCGGCCACATTGGACTCGTCTGATTTCTTGTCATCCTCTTCCTCTTCCTTGCTGTCAGCAGTGCCAGTAGGAGCCGCACCACCTGAGAGGAAATTGGGGTTCATGACGCTGCCATCGTTGGGAATTTCTTCTTCCTGCTGGCTCTGATTGGCGGGGTTATACATCAGGTCAGGCAACCAATAGACTAACTTGGGCGCAACATACATCAGTACCAGCGTCAAGAACACCATGCCGAGAAACGGGAAGCATCCCCGGAAGATGGTCCAGAGTTGCACATGAGGTGGCGCCACCCCTTTCAGGTAGTAGGCCGACATGGCCATCGGCGGGGTGAGGAAAGAGGTTTGCAGGTTCACGGCAATCAGGATGCCAAAGAACAGGGGATCCACATTGAAGTGTTCCAGCATGGGCAGGAAGATCGGCACAAAAATGATGATGATCTCGCTCCACTCCAGCGGCCAACCCAGCACAAAGATGATCACCTGTGTGAGGATCAGGAACTGCCAGGTGTTCAGGTCCATTCCCAGCACAAATTCCTTGATCACGGATTCACCACCCAGGTAAGAGAACACGCTGGAAAACGTCCAGGAGCCCACAAACAGGTAACACACCATGGCCGAGGTCTTGGCGGTCAAGAACACTGCCTCGCGCAAGCGCTGCCAGGAAAAGGCCCGATAGACAACAGCCAGGACCACCCCACCCAGGGAGCCCATGGCAGCGGCTTCACTGGGTGTGGCCAATCCGAACAGGATGGAACCCAGCACCGTCAGGATCAGCAGTGCCAATGGCAAGAAGGCCGTAACCAGCAGATAAATCGACTGGCCGATGCCGATGTTGTCGAGGCCCTTTGGCTTGGGTGCCAGGCTGGGGTTGATCACCACACGGGCAATGACATACAGCAGGTACAAACCGGCCAGCAGAAACCCTGGAACCATGGCGGCAGCGTACAACTTGACCACCGATACCCCGGCCGTTGCGGCATACACAATCAGCATGATGGATGGCGGGATCAGGATGCCCAGCGTGCCACCCGCCGCGATAACGCCGGCAGACAGCTTCTGGTCGTAACCTGCCTTGAGCATGGCAGGAAATGCCAGCAAGCCCATCAGGGTTACCACTGCCCCCACAATACCCGTTGCCGTGGCAAACAGGGCGCAGGTGATCAGGGCCGCCACCGCCATAGACCCCGGGATATGCCGCAAATTGACCTGCAGGCTCAGAAAGAGTCGGTCCAAGATATTGGCCCGCTCGATGATGTAGCCCATGAAGAGAAACAGCGGGATTGAGATCAGCACATCATTGTTCATGATGCTGAAGATGTTCTGCGTGAACAGGAAAAAGATCTTGTTCTGCAACAGGCTCTGGGCCGCATCAAAGTAGGCGTAGGTGCCAAACATGATGCCCATGGCCATCAGGGTGAAGGCAATGGGAAAACCGAGAAAAATAAATACGATGAATAGCCCAAGCATCAACAGGGCGACTGCTGGATCGCTCATGATGCGTTCCCTTCCTTGTTTCCAAATTTTTCCTGCAACGTGACTTCCAGTTCCACCACATCGTCACCACGGGCGGGCCACTGGTTTTCGCGAATGGTGATCAGGCAACGACAGACTTCAGCCACGCCTTGCAGCGTCAACATGATGCCGGCCGCTGGAATGATCAGCTTCAAAGGCCAAATGGGCACACCCACCGGGCTGTTGACACTGACCTCACTGATGCGCGCCGATTCCAGACCATACGACAGGCCCGTGAACACCATGGCCAGTACACCTGGGAAAAAGAACAGAAAGTAAAGTGCCAGGTCCACCCGTGCCTGAGTGCGCGGCTGCCAGCGGCGGTAGATGAAGTCACCACGCACATGGGCATTGGCCGATAGCGTGTAAGCCCCCGCCATCAGAAAGAGCGATCCGTACAGGATATAGCTCATGTCGAATGCCCAGTCGGTCGGGTCATTCAAAACATAACGCCGGAACACTTCATAGCAGGTACCAGCCGTCAGAACAAGAACAGTCCAGCCAAAGCAGTGACCCACTGCCTTGGTCAGCGCATCTATCGTGCGTATTAATTTTTCCATGATTCACCAGAAAAAAAGTCGCCACCTTTGGGGGCGGCGACTGTTTACAGGAATGTTAAGACTTAAGCAGGCAGCTTGGTCTTGAACACATGCTCGTAGGCCGTCTTGTAGTCAGCTTCATTGAAGAAGCTGTAGTATGCCACGCGACGTGCCCAGTCTTTCTGCGAAGCCAGCACCTGCTTGAAGAAGGGGTCTTCGGCTTCTAGCTTGGCCGTGACTTTGTCCCATGCCTTAATCTGGGCCTGGAACACCGCCTTGGAAGTACGGGACACCTTGACCTTGTCCTTGGTAATCAGCTTTTGCAGATCCTTGGAGTAGTTGTCCTGAGCCGTCCAGGTGTTGGACGAAGAAACCGCCTCTGACGCGTATTTGAGGATCGCCTTGAGGTCGGGCGACAGGGCGTCGTACTTGGTCTTGTTGAAGATGATCTCAAAGAACTCCATAGCCTGATGGTAGGAACCCATGGCGTAGTTTTTGGCCACGTCCTGCGCGCCAAAGCGGCTGTCAGAGGTGGGGTTGTTGAACTCGAAGGCGTCGATCACACCGCGCTCCATGGCCGGCACAATCTCGCCACCCGGCAGCTGGGTCACTTTCATGCCCAATTCCTGCATCAGGTCAGCGGCCAGGCCCACGGTACGGTACTTGTAGCCTTTCAGCTCTTCGGCCGTCTTGGGCGGGGTCTTCTTGAACCAGCCAAGTGGTTGGGTTGGCATTGGGAATGAGAAGAAGCCCTTGATGTTCAGATTCAGCTTTTTGAGCAGTTCTTCGTAAAACTCATAACCGCCACCACGCATCATCCAGCCCAGCGTCTGCTCGGCATTGGCGCCGGTAACCGGGCCAGAGCCAAACAGCGACGCCACTTTGGACTTGCCGTACCAATACACCGCCACCGTGTGTCCGGCATCCAGCACGCCCTTGCTCACTGCATCGGTCACTTCAAATGGCTTGACCACAGCGCCAGCGGTCAGGTAATCGATGCGCAGGCGACCACCAGCCATTTCATTGACACGCTTGACATAGTCCTCGGCCATTTCGTTGAAGATGTCTTTGGCACCCCAGGCACCTTGCATCTTCATGACGACCGGAGATTGCGCCACCGCAATCATCGGCGCTGACATCGCCGCTGCGCCGGCAACACCGGAAACAGCAGCACCCAGGAATCGACGACGCGCCGGCTGGCTTTGGACGGTCGCTTTGTCTTGCAATTTCAGTTCACTCATTCATTTACTCCTATCAGGTCATGGAATGCCGCTTACCATCTCACGGCTGTGAAATAGCGGAACAAACATTATTAATCTGGGGCGTCCCATTTTTCAAACCAATTTATTAGGTGATTACCCTATAGACTCGGTCCCCAGTCCTGTTTGCAAAGCCATGAACTTCTTCGACCATGCATGAAACCAACCCGGTAATTCAGCTGTTTGACCCAGCCTCCAGCACCTACACCTACCTGTTGTTCGACCCGCAAACCCGTGATGCCCTGATCATTGACCCGGTCGATGATCAGCTGGAACGCGACCTGGCGATGATCCAGGAACACCAGTTGAAGCTGTGCTGGGCGCTGGAAACCCATACCCACGCAGACCATATCACCAGTGCTGCCCAGTTGGCTGAGCATACTGGCGCCATGACGGCCGCGCCGGCCGCTTGCGGCAACCAGACGGTGGCCCGGCAGTTGGCAGATGGCGATCGGCTTGAGTTTGGCCAGCAGATGCTGCGCGCCCTGAGTACCCCAGGCCACACGGCCGGTAGCATGAGTTATGTCTGGCTAACCGATTCAGACCAGCATGTATTCACTGGTGACACGCTGCTGATCAACGGCTGTGGCCGCACCGATTTCCAGTCCGGCAGCGCCCAGGCGCTCTACCATAGCCTGACCCAGGTGCTCTTCGCGCTGCCCGATGACACCGTGGTCTGGCCCGGCCATGATTACCAGGGCCGCAGCCACTCCACCATCGGCCAGGAAAAGGCCGGCAACGCCCGGGTTGCCGGGCGCACCGAGGCCGAATTTGTGGCCATCATGGACGCGCTCAACCTGCCCAAGCCCCGGCGCATTGATGAGGCGGTTCCCGCCAACCTGGTCTCGGGCCTGCGCCACGACGCCGGGGGCACCGCCCTGTTGGCGCAACAAGCCGCTGAAGGCTATGCCGGCGATGTGTCGCCGCACCTGGCCTACCAGTGGTGGCACCACGGCCAGGCCGTGTTGGTCGATGTGCGAACCGATGCCGAGCGCGAATGGGTGGGCTTCATCCCCGGCGCAATTGCCCTGGCCTGGAAGCAGTGGCCGGGCATGGCGCCCAACCCTGACTTCGAGCAAGGACTCAAGGACGCCGTCAAACCGGGTCAGAAAGTCTTGATGCTGTGCCGCAGCGGGGTGCGCTCAATTGCGGCGGCCAAACGAGCCACCGAACTGGGGCTGGAGGCCTACAACATCCTGGAAGGCTTTGAAGGCGGCCCGGATCAACATGCCCACCGGGGCCGCCTGGCAGGTTGGCGTTATCACGGCCTGCCCTGGCGTCAGGGTTAGAACAGCAAGCCAGCCGATAATGCTGGCCTGAAGGTTTTTGCACCATGACTTTTCTGGCAATTGATGTTGGCAACACCCGCCTGAAATGGGCCTTGTTTGACCATGCGCGCCCCGGCGCAAGCATTCTGGCCCAGGGCGCTGAGTTTCTTGACCACATCGACCGCTTGGCCGAGGGCCCGTGGGCGCAACTGCCAGCCCCCAGCTGCATGCTGGGTTGCGTGGTGGCCAGCGATGCGGTCAAGCATCGGGTGGAAAGTCAGATGGAGGTCTGGGATATTTCACCCCAGTGGGTGGTGGCCAGTCCCAGCGAGGCCGGCTTGAGCAATGGCTACGATCACCCGGCCCGCCTGGGTCCTGACCGCTGGGTGGCCATGATCGGCGCCTGGCACCGCATGCTGGCCCAAAGCGGCGCCCCCCGACCAACGGTGGTGGCCATGGTGGGCACCGCTGTCACGGTGGAAGCGATTGATGCGACCGGCAAGTTTCTGGGTGGATTCATCTTGCCGGGCCACGGCATCATGCTGCGCGCGCTGGAGTCTGGCACCGCTGGCCTGCATGTGCCCACCGGCGAGGTGCGCCCCTTTCCCACCAATACCAGCGATGCCCTGACCAGTGGTGGCACCTACGCCATAGCCGGCGCCATGGAACGCATGGTGCAGCATGTGCGGCTGCATTGTGGCACCGAGCCCTGGTGCGTGATGGCTGGCGGTGCCGGCTGGAAAATGGCGCCCAGCCTGTCGGTTCACTTTGACCTGATTGACAGCCTGGTCTTTGATGGCCTGCTGCAGATTGCTGTCAGCCGCGGGCTCGGCGCCGCAGCCTGAGGGCGCCAGATCGCCGCTGTCAGACGGGTTTGGCCAGCCAGGTCTCGGCCAGTTTGACCCAGTAGCTGGCACCCAGGGGAATCAATGCATCATTGAAGTCGTAGCTTGGGTTGTGCAGCATGCACGGCCCTTCGCCATGGCCCGGGGTGCGGTGGCTGCCCTCGCCGTTGCCGATAAAGCAGTAGGCGCCGGGTTTTTCCTGCAGCATGAAGGAGAAGTCTTCTGCCCCCATGGTGGGCTCCTGGGTCAACACCTGCTGTTCGCCCACCAGCCCAGCCATCACCTGCCGGGCAAACTGAACCTCCTGGGCGGTGTTGATGACCGGCGGGTACTTGCGCAGAAATTCAAACTCGTGCGACAAGCCAAAAGCCGCGCACAGGTGCTGGGTGATCTCGCGCATGCGCTGCTCGATCAGATCGAGCACCTCCAGCGTGAAGGTACGCACCGTGCCGCGCAGCTCACAGCTGTCCGGGATGACATTGGAGGCTTCACCGGCATGCACCATGGTGACGGAAATTACCCCGGCGTCGATCGGCTTCTTGTTGCGGGTAATGATGGTCTGAAAGGCCTGCACCAGCTGGCAGGCGCTGATCACCGGATCGAGCCCGTTGTTGGGCATGGCCGCATGAGCCCCCTTGCCGCGTAAGAGAATGCGAAACTCGTTGCTCGAGGCCATGACTGGCCCCGGGCTCAGGGCAAAAGAGCCCACCGGCAGGCCCGGCCAGTTGTGCATGCCGAAAACCGCATCCATGGGAAACTGGGTGAACAGCCCTTCGCGCACCATCTCGCGCCCGCCCCCGCCGCCCTCCTCGGCGGGTTGGAAGATCAGATACACCGTGCCGTCAAAATTGCGCTGCCGGGCCAGGTGCCGGCCCGCGGCCAGCAGCATGGCGGTGTGGCCGTCGTGGCCGCAGGCGTGCATCTTGCCCGGGTGGCGGCTGGCATGCTCAAAAGTATTGATCTCGGTAATCGGCAAGGCGTCCATGTCGGCCCGCAGGCCAATCGCGCGCTTGGAGCTACCAGCCTTGATCTCCCCCACCACGCCGGTGCTGGCCAGACCGCGGTGCACGGTGATGCCCCATTCGGTCAAACGCTTGGCCACCAGCTCGCTGGTGCGCAGTTCTTCAAACCCCAGTTCGGGATGGGCATGAATCTCACGCCGCACGGCCACCATCTCTGCCGCTTCAGCTTTGAGGGAATCAATCATGTTCATGGCTTGCTCCAGATAGGCACAGTGTAGTGGCTTGCCACACGTTGCGCCATCAAAAGCCCTGCGGGGATCGGCCCTTTAAGGCCGAGGCGCTTCAAAGTGATCGAACACTATTTTTAAAGTCGCCTGCCGAACCAGCCCCAGGCTAACGTTATATTGCTTGTGTTTTTTTCTGAAGCCCAACATGAAGTCAGCAGCCCACGCCGTACTGGAAGTCACATTGCAATGAAACCTCGCATCCTTCAATATGTCCGGGTGGTGCCTCATCTGGAGCAGGCGCTAGCCCAACGCTATGACGTCAAGCTCTTGCCCGAAGAGGCCAACCCGCATGCCTGGCTGCAAGCGCACGGTCACGAATTTGTTGGCCTGGTGACCTCGGCCAAGTTTGGCGTGCCCAACAAGGTGCTGGAGCAACTGCCGGCCCTCAAGGTGATTTCCAGTTTTGGGGTCGGCTTTGAAACCTTTGACCTGGACTATGCCCGCTTGCGAGGTCTGCAGATTGGCTACACGCCTGATGTGCTAAATGAATGTGTGGCCGACACCGCCTTCGGCTTGCTGATTGATGTGGCGCGGCAGTTCAGCGCGGCGGACCGCTTTGTGCGCGCCGGGCGCTGGACTCGAGAAACTTATCCCATGACCACCAAAGTCAGCCGCAAGCGACTGGGCATCGTGGGTCTGGGGCGGATTGGCCGGGTCATCGCCCGCCGTGCCAGCGGCTTTGACATGGAGATCCGCTATCACAACCGCACGCCGCTGACCGATGTGCCCTTTGTCTACGAGCCACAGTTGCTAGACCTGGCCAGGTGGTGTGACTTTCTAATGGTGATCAGTGCCGGCGGCCCGGCAACCCGGCATTTGATTTCTGCCGAGGTGATGCAGGCGCTGGGCCCCCAGGGCTATCTGATCAATGTCTCGCGGGGATCAGTGGTGGACGAAGCGGCATTGGTGCAGGCCCTGGAACAAGGCGTGATTGCCGGAGCCGCACTGGATGTGTACGCCGATGAGCCCAACGTGCCGCCGGCCTTGATGCCATTGGACAATGTGGTGCTGCTGCCCCACATGGCCAGCGCCACCCATGAAACACGCAAGGCCATGGCCGATTGTGTGCTGACAAATCTGGAAGGTTTTTTCCGCACTGGCCAGGTCCCCGTGGCCGTGCCGCTCTGATGTCATCCCTCAAACGCCCCAGGAGAAAAGTCTATGTCAATGACCCGTTCATTCACCCAGTTAATTGCTTTCGCCCGCACCGGGATGTTGCTGAGCGCCCTGCTCTGCACCTTGCCGCTGACCGCTGTAGCCCAGTCTTCGGCAGCCTGGCCCGCCCGCCCGGTCACCATCGTGGTGCCGTTTGCGCCTGGTGGCGGCACCGATATCGGCACCCGCATCGTGGCGCAAAAACTCTCCCAGCTGTGGGGGCAATCGGTGGTGATTGATAACCGGGGCGGCGCCGGCGGCAACGTGGGGCTGGAAATCGTCTCACGTGCCAAGCCTGATGGCTACACCCTGCTCACCGGCAATGTGGGCACTCAGTCGATCAACCCGACGCTTTACAAAAAGCTCAACTACAACCCGGATACCGCGTTCGTGCCGATTGGGCAATTTGCCGAGCTGCCGTTTGTGCTGGCCGCCACCGCATCCTTGCCAGCCAACAATGTGCGCGAGCTGGTGGCACTGGCCAAGGCCCAGCCCGACAAGCTGACCTATGCCAGCTCGGGCAATGGCGGCTCCCCCCACCTGTCGGCTGAAACCTTCAAGATCGCCACCGGCACCAGCATCCTGCATGTGCCCTACAAGGGCGGCGGCGCGGCCATGACCGATCTGATCTCCGGCAATGTGCATATGCTGTTTGCCTCAGTGCTGGAGACATCAGCCCACATCAAGGCCGGCAAGCTCAAGGCCCTGGCCATCACCAGCAAGAAGCGGGTCTCGGCCTTGCCCGATGTGCCCACCCTGCAGGAAAGTGGCATCACCGGCGCGGAATCGGGTTCGTGGCTGGGACTGCTGGCGCCCGCCGGTCTGCCCGCACCCATCCTGGAGAAAATCTCTCAAAGCCTGCAGCAAGTGGTGGCCATGCCTGAAGTGCAACAGCAGCTGCTGGCACAGGGCGGGGTGGCCACCGGTGGCACCCCGGCTGACTTTGTCAACTTGATCGCCGCAGACCGCAAGAAATACGCCCGCATCATCATCGAGAACAAACTGGCTGCCGACTAGGGCAGGACGGCTTGTTGATCATGTGATGGCAAGCCAGCCCATCACATGGACGGGCCCAGCAGGCGCCACCGTTAGACCACAGCCCGATCGGTGTGAGGCCTGCTTGTTGGCCCGCCGTTCATTTCAGCGCTGGTTTTTCTGACGCCACTGGGCAAACTCTTCTTGTACCAGGGCGTCGGTTGCAGGGTACAAGCCCAGAATGGAGCGGCCATCTTGTAGCACGCGCTCGGACACAAAGTCTTCAAACGCGGTCATCTCCACCGCCTCAGCCGCAATTTCATCGGCCAGATGGGCCGGAATGACCACAACACCCTCCTGGTCGCCCACCATCACATCGCCGGGGAAGACCGGCACATCGCCGCAACCAATTGGCACATTGATGTCCATGGCCTGATGCAGGGTGAGGTTGGTGGGGGCGCTGGGGCGTTGATGGTAGGCCGGAAAAGGCATGGCAGCGATTTCGGGCGAATCGCGAAAGCCGCCGTCGGTGACCACACCGGCACAACCCCGCTTCATGAGCCGCGCCACCAGAATCGCCCCGGCCGACGCTGCCCGCGCGTTTTTGCGGCTGTCAAACACCAAGACCGCACCGGGTGGGCAAGTTTCAATGGCCACCCGCTGCGGGTGAGCCCTGTCCTGATACACGCTCATCGGGTTGAGGTCTTCCCGCGCGGGGATGTAGCGCAGGGTAAAGGCCTCACCCACCATATTGGGTAACTTGCGATCCATGTTGGTATTGACCGGCCGCACATCCTGAATGAACTGATTGCGCAAGCCCCGCTTGAACAGGGCCGTGCATAGGGTTGCGCTACTTATGCCTCTGAGTTTGTTGCGGGTATCTATGCTGAGCGGCATGGCAAATTTTTCGTGATATCAGATGTCAGCATCATAGTTGCAGGGCTTAAACACCTTTGCCCAAAGAAAAAGCCCAGCTGAAAACAGTTGGGCTTTGAAGGTGGTGGTGCCTCAACACCACGGATCAAACAACACTTGGCGGTCCGAATCTGCTGGTCAGCTGTTACTCAAGCTCAGCAATCAGGTGCGCTACTGAGCTCAAGAGGTTGAAGCCTTCGAGCAAGTGGCTCTCAGGGGATCGACCAAGATCAATGGCGGGGTCGAGCAGACACCAATTCCGCGACTCTGATCCAACGAGGCCAGCCCCGCTGACCCTCGTCATCACCAAGGTCGCAACCGGATTGTCCCGACCTCCCTGCAGCAGCAGAAGCAGTGGCTGCGGAGGATTGGGCCACAGACGCGCCCCGAGGCACATCTACTTGAGTTCGTACCAAACACCACGCCCGCTGCCCAGCTGGTTCAAATGTCCAAGCGCCACCAGTTTACGGAAATGTTGCTTCAGCGTGTTTCGGCTAACACCCGTCAATTTGATTGCATCGCCAATCGTGACGCGCCCGTGCTCTCGGGCGAATTCGACAATCTTCAGCGACAGTCCAGGCAACGTAGCCAACACCATCTTCTCGCGTTCGACCTTCTTCTCCAACCGCCGCACCTGCTCGGCGAGTGAGCGCAGGAAGAAAACCAACCACGGTTGCCATTTAGGTGCCTCCGTGCGGATGGTGCCTTGAGTCTGGCGCAGGGCGAGGTAAGAGGCTTCCTTGTTCAGTTCAACCACGCTCTCCAGCGAGCTGTACGGCACATAGGCGTAGCCCGCCTGGATCAGCAACAAAGTCGTCAACACACGACTGAGGCGCCCGTTGCCATCCTGAAACGGGTGGATCTCCAGGAACACCACCACGAAGATAGCAATGATCAAGAGTGGGTGCAACACTGCCTTGTCGCGCTCCTCGTTCACCCAGGCTACAAGTTCAGCCATCTGACGCGGCGTATCGAAAGGGCTTGCCGTCTCGAACACGATCCCGATCTGCACGCCGTTTTCATCAAAGGCAGCGACGCTGTTCGAGTTGGTCTTGTACTGCCCCCTTTGACGTGTATCCTTTTCGCTGTGACGCAGCAGGATCTGGTGCAGTTGCTTGATGTGGTTCTCGTCGAACGGAATGTCCTGCCACGAGTTAAACACCAGATCCATCAGCTCAGCGTAACCAACCACTTCCAGCTCGTCACGCGTGTCGAAGGACTGAATGGCCGGATTGGAGAACAAACACTCTACTTCACGGTCAGTCAGCTTACTGCCTTCGATGCGCGTACTTGACCCAATACTTTCAATGGTTGCCACCCTCCGCAGCGCCCAAAGACGCTCAGGCGCGAGCTTTCCCAAGGCCCGCCATGCACCTTTGAATTCGTCAATCCGGGCAATCAGACTCAGGATCTCGGGCGTGATCTGGAGGGTGTCTGAACGTAGCATGCAGCCAATG
>JAFMFB010000092.1 GCA_017856435.1 Burkholderiaceae bacterium | reverse complement strand
AGCTGGAAAGACAACAAGGGCGACAGCCGCACCGACGAAGCCACCGTGTCTTGATGGCAATAACTCAAACGAGAGGTCGACAATGAAAAAACTGATTCTTGGAGCAACTGCCCTAGCGGCCAGCTTGGCCATGACGGGCGCCTTCGCGCAGAAGTCTGCAGCCGATGGTATTGCTGAATACCGCGCCTTGCTGGCCGATGGCAACCCCGCCGAACTGTATGAAGCCAAGGGCGAAGACTTGTGGAAGAAAAAGCGTGGCCCCAAAAACGCTTCACTGGAGCAATGTGACTTGGGCCAGGGCCCCGGTGTGGTCAAGGGCGCGTTTGTCTCCCTGCCGCGCTACTTTGCCGACACCAAACGGGTGCAAGACCTGGAATCCCGCCTGGTGACCTGCATGGAGACCTTGCAGGGCCTTAATGGCGCTGAAATTGCCAAGACCCCGTTTGGCAAGGGTGAAATGGCCAATGTGACCGCGCTGGCCACCTGGATTGCTGCCGAATCGCGCGGCATGAAGTTCAACCTGTCGCAGTCGTACGCCGAGGAACAGGTGATGTATGAGGTGGGCAAGCGCCTGTTTTTCATGCGCGGCGGCAGCCATGACTTCTCCTGCGCTTCCTGCCACGGGGAAGATGGCAAACGTATCCGTCTGCAGGATCTGCCCAATCTGACCAAAAACCCGGGCAATGGCATCGGCTTTGCCGCCTGGCCGGCCTACCGTGTCTCCAACGGACAAATGTGGAGCATGCAACTGCGCTTGAATGATTGCTACCGCCAGCAGCGTTTCCCCTATCCGTTGTTTGGCTCAGATGCCACCATTGCCCTGGGGACCTACATGGGTGTGAACGCCAAGGGCGCCGAAAGCATTGCACCAGCCATCAAGCGCTAAGAATCGCGGAGAATTTTCATGAAAAAGCAAAGCAAACTCCTAATCGCCAGCACGCTGGCTGCCTCTGCGGCCCTTTTGGTGGGCTGCTCCACCCTGCCCAGTAGCGCCGAGCTCGACAAGATGACCGCTGAAGTCGCCAAGGCTTCTTTCCGTGATCAGGGCATCGCCAAGACGGATAGGCTGGTACAGGACGCGGCCAACCGCGAGTGCATGGTGGCCGATGTATCGGGCAAGCCACTGGATGAGAAACTGGCCAAGCAGATAGAAGCGGCCAATTTGGCCACGATCAAGTGGCCTGCTGGTGGCTACTACATCGGCGACTGGAAGCAGGGTGAAAAAATTGCCCAGAATGGTCGCGGCATGACCTGGTCAGACAAGGCGGGCTCCGCCAACGGCGGCAACTGCTACAACTGTCACCAAATCGATAAGAAAGAAATCTCATACGGCACCCTGGGCCCCAGCCTGTACAACTACGGCAAGATCCGCGGCGTGAAAAACCTGTACGCGCCTGAGTCGGCCGCAGTCATCCAGTACACCTGGGGCAAGATCTACAATTCACGCGCCTATAACGCCTGCTCGCAGATGCCGCGCGCCGGGCACATGGGCGTCCTGAAAGAAGACCAGATGAAGCACATCATGGCCTTGCTGCTTGACCCGGATTCACCGGTCAACAAGTAAGCTGATTTAGTGACTGGCCTCGCGCAGAAACTGCGCGAGTTCCGGGGGCAACTCAGGTGGCTACAAAGCTGCCCGACTTGCCCCCATGCTTTTCCAGTAGTCGCACGCCGGTCATGGTCATGCCACGGTCGGCGGCCTTACACATGTCGTAGATGGTGAGCAGGGCGACTTGCACCGCGGTCAGCGCTTCCATCTCGACCCCGGTCGGCCCTACTGTTTCAACCGTAGCGATGCAGTTGACCTGAGCGGAAGTATCGCCCTGAGCGGCCTGGGTGCTGAACTCGATGGCCACGCGGGTGAGCGCAAGCGGGTGGCACAAGGGAATGAGTTCACTGGTTTTTTTGGCCGCCATGATACCTGCCACCCGTGCGATGCCCAGCACATCCCCCTTCTTGGCGGTGCCTGATTCAATCAGAGCCAGAGTAGCCGCCTGCATCTCGATGCGGCCGGTGGCCACGCCGATGCGGTGGGTGCTTTGCTTGGCGGCCACATCCACCATGTGGGCCTGGCCGTGGGCGTCAAAGTGGGTGAGTGTGCTCATGGGCAGATTTACGAAACCAAAGTGAATTTGTCGCATCATACGGGCATGTGGAAATTTTCAATGATTGGCCGACCAACTGTGGCGCGACTTGCGCTGACCCTGTTTTTGGGTGCAACCGCGGTACCCGTTCAGCCAGCTTCACCGTTGCCAGCCCTGGGCGACGGCGCTGAGATGAGCATCGGCGCTGAACGTCGGCTGGGCGACCGCATCGTGCGGCAACTCTATCGGGACCCGGACTACCTGGATGACCCGGTGCTGGGTGACTATGTGCAGGGGGTCTGGCAGCGTCTGCTGGTCTCGGCCCGTGCCCGGGGTGAGTTGTTGCCGGAGCTGGAACAGCGCTTTGCCTGGGACATTCTGCTGGGCCGGGACCGCAGCGTGAATGCCTTTGCCCTCCCGGGCGGCTATCTGGGGGTGCATCTGGGCCTGATTGCATCAGTCAGCAGCGCTGACGAGCTGGCCTCGGTCATGGCGCACGAGCTCAGCCATGTGACCCAACGGCATATTGCCCGTATGGTCAGCCGCCAGGAGGCGCAGGGCCCCTGGGTGGTGGCGGCCATGATTTTGGGCGCCCTGGCCGTTGGCTCCAACCCCCAGGCAGCTAGCGCCGTGATTGCTGGTGGGCAGGCCGTGGCGGTGCAAGGACAGCTCAATTTTTCGCGGGATATGGAGCGGGAAGCTGACCGAGTGGGTTATGGGGTGATGACCCAGGCAGGCTTTGCGCCACAAGGTTTTGTTTCCATGTTCGAAAAACTGCAGCAAGCCTCGCGGCTGAACGACACCGGGGGGTTCCCTTATCTGCGCAGCCACCCCTTGACTACCGAGCGAATTGCCGACATGCAGGCGCGCCATCAGTTGTTGGGAAACACAGCAGGCGCGTCGCAGTCGATGGAGCACGCCCTGGTATCTGCGCGGGCACGCGCGCTCAGCCAGAGCGGGCAGGAGGGTTGGCGCACGCTGGTGCGACTGGCCCAGACTTTGCCAGCACAGTCTGCTGACCCATCGCAACACGCGGGCGTGCTGTACGCTGCAATTAGGGCCCAGATGGAGTTGGGCGACTTGACTCAGGCCGAGCCATGGTTGACGCAACTCGATGCCCTGGTCCGCAAAAGCTCAGGCCCCGACACTCGCGCCGTCGCAGGCGCAGCAACAGACACCCGCGCTGCCACAAGCGGACTCGCAGGTGCTGACATAAGTGGGAATACAGGCGC
>JAFMFB010000055.1 GCA_017856435.1 Burkholderiaceae bacterium | reverse complement strand
CCCTTCTGCGGACACTCCGACACCCAGGTGGTGGAAACGCGGGTGTCCGAAGAGGGCAACTTCATCCGCAGGCGTCGCCAGTGCGGTAGTTGTGACAAGCGTTTCACCACCTACGAACACCCCGAGGTGAGTTTTCCCACCATCGTCAAGAAAGATGGGCGGCGAATTGAATTTGAGCGCGACAAGTTACGCGCTTCGATGAACCTGGCCCTGCGCAAGCGGCCGGTGAGCACCGAACAGATCGATAGCGCCATCGAGCGCATAGAAGAGAAGCTGCTCAACCTGGGCACGCGTGAGGTGACCTCCAACCGCATCGGTGAGCTGGTGATGCGCGAGCTGAAGAAACTCGACAAGGTGGCCTATGTCCGCTTTGCCAGCGTGTACCGCAGCTTTGAGGACATCGACGAGTTCAAGACGCTGGTGGATGAAGTGCGGCGCTAAGCTGGCTGGCCAGGTCTTAGATTTTTAAAAGCCGCTAGACGCAACTGCTTAGGGTGACTTTTTCTGTACGGACGCGGCCGGTAATTCCAATCACCAGCAGTCTTCCCTCGGTAGCCGAACTCGAAGCAGTGCAGACCGTCAGGGTGCCCGCCTGAAATGCGCCTCCGATAGTTTGCATCTCCCCAGCAGGCGTGAATGAAATGTATTTAGTCAATAAGCCATTGCCTTGAGCTTTCAGGTTGGCGGGAAGGTTTTTCACCACCTGCAGAACAGCCTCGCCGTTATCCAGAACTGCGTTGTTATTCGCATCAACAAATACCAACCAGCCCTGATGCCATCCCGCAGTGCTTGAGCACTGCACACCATCCGAAGATACACAAAGCACCACACGGCTGATTCGTTTGGCCGATTCGCTGCGAGCCAGTTGTAAAGCGGTATGCATGGAACTGGCGGCGCTGCGCACCTGCATCGAGTTGGACAACCCGGACATGGCCGGCGCAGCCAGGGTTGACATGATGGCAACCAGCACGATCACGACCAGCATTTCCAGCAAAGTAAAACCAGCTGACCTTTTGAGCCTTGAGAACTTATAAAGCTCTGAAACTTTTGTAAACGAGATTGAAGTCATGACAGCCCCTCGCAACAACAACAGTTGCAGGGTAGTCATCAACCAGGAATTGAGGCGATCCCCCAGTCAGGGGTAACGGGTGGTCATCTACTGAGCTCGTGATTCAGATCAAGCTGGGTCCCGCCCACCATCCGAACTCAGCGCTTGTACCAATAGGTGCGGCGCGGTTTTTTGGCCACATTTTTACCGGGGTTAACTGCACCCAGGCCAGACTTGGTGTCACTGCCGACCCCGCCCAGTGCGCCACCACACCCAATGCAAAACGACTGTTGAACCGTTTGACCATTGACAACGATATTGACGATACCCGCTACGGGCGATGGCGGCAGACCGCCGCCATCGTAGATCGATGAACTCTTGATCGCGGTGAAAGGGCTTAATGCGTAACCGCGGGCAACACCTAGATCTGCGTTGCAGGAGGTCGAAGAAGGGGGCGCGGGTTGGTTGGTGCCGAAAAAGGCACTTCCCTGAACCGTTGTTGCAGCGTTTACCACCTTTTCTCCGGCAGCCAGAGTCACATAATAGCCACTGCCTGTGCCGTTGTAGTTGATTGAGCTGGCGTCAAATAAATTACCTTCGGTGAGAGTTGTCCAGGTTGTGACAGCATTTGCGTCCTTGCCAGTTTTTGTATCCTTCAGCATGTAAAAGCGATTTGTCACGTTGAAGGCTCCACTGCTGATCAGCGGGTGCTCACGGTCACCCGATCCGATCAATACCGCATCGTAGGAGTTAGCTGCATCAGTAATTCCGACAAAAATAATGCTGGGTGGATAAAAAAACTTTCTCGGTGTGGAGCCGGAAGTACATGAACCAGAACTACAACCAAGCGCAGCAAATTTCGTCACCTGCCACTTATCCACCGTGCAAGCTGCGGCAACACAGCTACCCGGCTCAAGATCGACGCGCCAGACATTGCCCCCTACATCGGAAGCGTAAAGTCGCTCTACAAAGCCGTCGTTGTCGCGATCAACAAAACTGATTTCAGTGGGAATGGCCCAGTTCATGCCGTTGACGGCGCAGGCTGCCTGGGTAGTCGTACCACTACAATCGGAGGCGGAAGCGGTATGCGTAGCGCTCCAGACACGAGCACCCGTGATGGCATCGAGGATGAAGACGCCTCGGCCCATGGTATTGGCAGTTGGTGGTTCTGCATCTTCAGCCGCGTCATAACCGGCGCCAAAAATGAGCACCGGATTGGCATAGCCCTGCACTCGGGTTACCCTGGGTCGAGACCAGGTCTGACCCAACTCAGAAAAACCACTATCAGAAGATGATATCTTCCAAAGAACTGAAGGCGTTGTAGGGTTGGACACATCGATTGCATAAATGAAACGACCACCTCGGCGCATGGTGAGATAGAGAATGGCTGTATCGATGGTGCCATCGGCCTTGAGTTTCTGATAAATACCGGGCGAGCCGTCAGCAAAATAGTCCTTTGGCAACGCAGTTGAAGCAGTTGTGGTGGAAAATTTCAGCTCTGGGCTATTTTCGCGCTGACGGCTGAGTTTGGCAAAGTGCTCGGGCAGAATCAGGCCCCACAGCTCAGCCCCTGCTGATACAGAACCGATGGCTGCCGTCTGATTGCCGTTGACTGCCCTGAAGACGCCATCATTGGCGCCATAGAACACCACCAGTCCCCGGCTGTCACCATAATTAACCACCACTGGCCGCGAATGCAGCACATCGCCATGGATCGAAGTGCGAACAGTGATAGAGCCACCTGGCCCTTTTTCATCGCTTGGTGATTTGTTGTCCTGCCCTCTTACCCAGTTAATCAGATTGCTGCGCGCGGTGCTGTCAGCCACACCCAAAAGACCCGCGGTGATGGCGCTGTTGGTGGGGGCAAATATATTGGACGCATCGGTCAGACTGGCCGTGCAGCCACTGCCTGAAGGGCAATAGGTGTAGAGACGCCGAGGAGAAGAGTCGTTAAGGAGCTCCTTCCTGAGTTGCTGCGCAGCACCCCCTTTTTCCACAAACTCACCGTCTGGGGAGTCAAAGGCACCGCCCGCCCCCTTGGGGTCATTGACAAAAAAACCACCTGTCAAATCCGGAGATGCAAGCGTATTTTTACTAGTCCAGAAACTAATGGCACTTGAACCGATAAAGCCGGTACCGGCAGAGCTTAGTGCCGAAGCCCCGGTGCTGTCACCCAACTGCAAGGTGCCTGAGTTTGGATCCATGATGAATTGGTACTGCTTCAGATTACCAAGCCAACGGGGCGCGCCAGAGGCTTCAGGTCGGAACATGCCAAGAAAGATTTGATTGAGGTAAGTGCCCTGGGCATTCACGCTGACAGGAAGGCTGGCCGAAGTGAAGACGCTGTTAACTGCCTGAACTTCATTAAGAATGTTGCTGATGGCCGTGTAGATTTCACTGTATGTGGATGTGGCGTAATACTTTCCGCCACCATAAAGAGCCATGCTAGAAAGCAGCGCGGGATACTCAGGCTTGCATGATGTCCCCAAAAGCCCAATCGTGTAGGTGGTGATTCCTTGGCTGCCTTCCAAACTGCTGTAAAGATCAGTGCGATACATATAGCGCGCCCACTCATCTGCATACAGCCCAGACGAGTTGGTGTGGTTTCCCATGTTGTAGTTGCCACAGCTAAAGTTACTGGCGCCATAACTACCTGAGGGTATGGTGATCGGCTGCAACAAATCGGATGTCACTCCAGGCGCACTTTGTAACGCCGTATCAGCCTTGGCGCTGGCTCCATCGCCTGGTGTACCAGAGTTTGTAAATGCGTTACCAACAAAAATAACGAAGTTTTTCTGACAACCGTCGACAGGTCTGACACCTGAATAGGAACGACCGGAGAGCCCAGTGTTGCCAGCGTAGTAAGCCCAGGCCTCCTGCATGGCCGCCCCAGTAGCCTCACCATTGGCCTTGATGAAACCGCTGCCAGCACCTCCGCTAGTACGCCAGGACTTAATCCAGGTCACGAAACTGGTCTTGTTGGCAGTTGTCATTTCCATCAGCGGAACCATCAGACACCCACCATTGCTACCCCCGCAGTTTTGCCCATTGGTATCACGCATGTTGTTGGCGTTATAGGCCATCAACCCGATATTCAACACGCCTGATCCATCAGCGTTGACAGGCAAACCACTTACAACGTTGTACAAAGCACATTGCTCAATGCCACCAGCCGTGCCATTCAGCGAGGGCGCCGTTCCATCAGAATAAGTACAAGTGGCCGCGGCCGCCTCGAAATTCGCAGCGTTGTCCAAGACGAACAGGATATTTGGCCTACCAGAGTTTGAGGGCGTGGCGCTATAGAGGTCAATATCCTCGGAGCTGACCGGCAACACTGTTACCAGCATTACCATGGTTGATAAAGTGCGCAAAAAAAGAGAAAGCTTCATGATGCAATCCTCAGGCTTTACGGGCAGTTCACCGTGGCATTTACCCGCATCGTGATGCCTTGCACCTGGGTATGCTGTACGCCAGAGCCGCCAGACGCATCACCGGCCGTTGCACGAATCTCCCAATACTGCTGTTTACAAGCTGAAGGGGTTGCCGTCACCGTGCCACTGGAAGATATGGCCTTATCAGCATCCTGACTCTGAAAGCAAGGAACATCGTCTGCATTGGAAGGATTCAGTTGATCATTGGCAACTGGCACCTCCAGAATACAGGCCCCCACTGCTCCCAGAGAATTGGTCGCTACCGCATAGCTGGCACCGGCGTTGGACACCGAAATGTTTTGCGCGGGAATGAGGGTAATGTTGTCAACCGTCTTGATCTGTTCAATCACCTGTTCAATCGCCTGCTGGGCGGCCATGGAGGCTTCGGCCTGGCGCTGCATATTGCCAGCGATGCGAAGGTTTGTATTCCCCGCACGAATGGAGTAGGCCACCAGCACAGTGATCACGATCAGCATGATCATGCTCACAATCAGTGTGGCTCCCCGTTGCTGACTCAGGGCAGTCATTGATCCCTCCTGGCGCTGGGGTTGACCACGCGTATCAGCTGGCTGAATACATGGCGCTTGTAGGCATCGTTGGTCGCAGTCGTGTTGCCTGCAAGCCCGAGACTGTAGGTTTTGGTGTCGCTGTAGCCACCCGTTGGAGCGTTGTTGCGCGCCAGAAGATGCACGCGCAAAGCCATGACGTTGGTCCAGTTGGCAACTGTACCTGGGTCGGTAGAGAAGCTGTCCGGGGCGCCGTCGGCGGTGGTATCGACACCATAGTCAATTTGCAGATTCTCGATGCCCTCAACCAGGGGCTGTGAACTGCCCCCGTTCTCCACAACCCGCAAGGTAGGAATTGAATCGGCATTGCTGCCCGTGCATTGACTGCAGGTACCGATGTAATACACGCGAACCAGGTATTTACGAACCGGCGCCGCGGATGCTCCATCTTTTTTCTTCAGATCAAAGCTGGCTGGCAATCCGGTTCCGGCAGCCAGGTCAATCACGTAGGTGAGTGCCTGGTTTTTGATGCCGGACTGGATGTAGGTCTCACCCGCAGTCAACGAGCCCGTGATCACTTCAGGATCGGCTCGCCGGATCACCAACAGGTCCGTACCTCCTTTGTAATAAGAAACCTTGGTAGAACAGGGCGGACTGGCCGGCACATCGTACCCCTGCACTGGAAGGGCTAAGCCAGACTGCAGATCTACAGAGGTGATTGCGCATGGATCGGGCAATGTGCCCGGCGGCGTGATTGAACCACCAAACTCCCCAGCGTACCCAGCCAATTCGATATCGTTTCGCAGTAGCTGCATCGCATACCGGCCGTTTTCAATCTGGCGGCTGGATTTCTCCAGTTCGAGTTGGGCGCCACTCTGGTGCTGGAACAGCAAAGCCAGGCCGGCCAGCAGAAAGAGTCCGATGGTGATCGAGACCATCCACTCCACCAAAGTCATGCCACGCTGTCGTGATCGATGCAATAACTGTTGGCCAGGCCTGGGAGTATTCATGGCATCAACTCAGGCTTGCAATCTGAACATGGGCACTGACACCCCGTCGTTGGGTATCGTCGCCATACTGGCCACTGGCACAGGAAATGCCTGATGGAGCCGCTGTTTTGCTGTTTCCTTGCCAGACAACGCTGACTTGATAGACACCCGGTGAGACCAGTTCCACGCAGCCGCGCGCATTCAGGATGCCTCCCACATTGCTGCCGCTCAATTTTTCGTCTGAACCCAACAGCAGGCTATTCCAGGCTGACATATCCGAGGTGGCAAGTGCTTGTTGTTCAGCTGTTCCGGTTGTACAGCCTGGACTGAGGGATGAGCCGGTCCCAAGAAACGGAGAACTACCATTGGTGGTGATGGCGTAGCAGGAAGCGGCTTTGCGGTTGGTGTTGATACGACTGACCATGTCCTCCATCATCATGAGGGCCTGGACCCGCTGGTAGGACTCCATCTGAGAACGCTGGCTTTGTAGCAGCAAGCCAACCAGCCCAAGCAGACCAATCATGAGGATGACCAACGTCACCAGAATTTCAATCAGGCTGTCACCTCTCTGTGCGCTTGGGCAACTAGTTTTCGGTGCCTTCATGGGCAGGTCCCCATATGGCTAGAGGGCAGGCCGCTTAGATCAAAGGAAATACAGCGCGTGTGATTGCTGCTGTTCTCATCGCCGATCTGCACTTGGATGGGTGGCGTCAGACCACTGGGCAGGCGTCCGCTACTTTGATAAACCAGCTGGGTTGTCATCGAGGCTGACGGTGTGAAAACCACTCCATCGTAGGCATCCTGTCGGCTTAGCACTGTTGAACCGCTGACGATGGTCCAACCCTTAGACCAGCCACCACTGGCAGCCAGCAAGGAAACATCTGCATTGCGTTTGATGGCTTCACTGCGGGCCTCGGTTGCACTGCTGACAAATGCAAAGGCCGCAGTTTTTACCCGTTGCCCAAGGATGAAGCTACGAAAAGAGGGGATTCCGATTCCCAACACGATCGCCATCAGGGTAATCACCGTCAGCAACTCAACCAGGGTAAACCCGTGCTGAGAATTAGCGGTGTGCATTCCCGAACGCATAGCGATTACCAACATCCTGTGGAAGAAGTCGCGGTCTTTGCGCCGGTGCTATCCAGCGTCAGCGTGCCACATTGGGTATCGCGGGCCAGTTGTGCCCCGATCGGGACTGCTGTCACGGTGAAGGTAGGAGGCGTTGCCGACATATTCGGAGCCGTTGTGACCGTGTAGTTGGGCGCCACTTCTGAAGGCACGGAAATGTTCAATGCGGCAATATCAGCGGCATAGGTTCTGGCATTGAGCATGTATTGCTCCTGCTTGTTGGCCACCGCATACATAAAACTCTGAGCTGCCGAGCGATTGGCGCGCACGATGTAGTTCACATAGGACGGATAAGCGATGGAAGCCAAAATTCCTACAATCGCTACGGTGATCATGAGCTCTATCAAAGTAAAACCGCATTGTTTTCTTTGTTTCATGAGACCCCCTTTGACTGGTTCATTATTGAACTGGAGCCAGACTTATACCAAGACAAAACCGACATATGGCTGATCCTGGCCGACAAATGGTAAAAAGCCCCCATGTCTTCACCTGAAAACCCAGCCCGAACAAGCCCAGCGCTTGAACTGGCCCACCAACAGGCCCTGCTCGCCCTCACCCTGTGTGATCCCAACCCCCGGGTGGGGTGTGTCATCACCAGTGCCAGCGGTGCGGTGCTGGCCATGGGCCACACTCAGCGGGTGGGAGAAGCTCATGCGGAGGTGATGGCACTACAGGCCCTGCAGCTGGCCGGGCACGATCCACGCGGCACCACGGCGCATGTCACCCTGGAGCCATGCTCACACCATGGGCGTACCCCACCCTGCTGCGATGCGTTGATCACCGCCGGAGTCGCCAAGGTGGTGGTGGCCCAGCAAGACCCCAACCCCAAAGTGGCTGGCCAAGGCATCGAGCGGCTGCGCGCTGCCGGCATCGAGGTGGAGGTGTTGCCCCCTGAACACCCGCTGGCAGTGGCCACACGCGAGCTGAACATTGGATTTTTCAGCCGCATGACGCGAGGCACTCCCTGGGTGCGCATGAAGATTGCCGCCTCGCTGGACGGACAAAGCGCTCTCGAAAATGGCCAGAGCCAGTGGATCACGGGCGACGCCGCCCGCACCGATGGCCACGCCTGGCGGGCGCGCGCCAGCGCGGTGCTTACTGGGCTTGGCACGGTGCTTGAAGATGACCCGCAACTCGATGTGCGGCGGGTGCCCACCTCGCGCCAACCCATGCTGGTGGTGGTGGACAGCCGGCTGGAAACTCCTGCCCAAGCCAAGCTGTTCGGTCCTGATCGGCCGGTGCTGATCTATGCGGCGGTCAGCAACCCGCAGCGTGAGGCGGCGCTGCGCGCGCGGGGGGCTGAAATCGACTTTTGTCCCGGTCAGCCGCCCGGCAAAACCGACAAGGTGGACCTGGCTGCGATGCTGCGCGACCTGGCCGCGCGCGAAGTGAACGAGCTGCACCTGGAGGCCGGCCACAAGCTCAACGGCTCATTTGTACGCGAGGGGCTGGTGGATGAATTCCTCCTGTACCTTGCCCCCAAGCTGCTGGGCCAAGGCCGTGGCATGGTCAACATCGGGCCGCTGGACGGGTTATCGCAGGCGGTGGCACTGGATTTTCACGATGTCCAGCGCGTGGGGCCGGATCTTCGGGTTCTTGCCCGGGTTCCTGGACGTTCCAGCTCTTGATTCCCACTGTCCTCTCCCCGTGTAGCTGGGACACGCAGGCGAATGGGGGTGGGGCTGGCAACAATTTGTGGCAAACATGAGGCGCCTGCCCCAGCCCCATCCGACTGCCACAACGCAAAGTGAAGAAGGTTTTTCAGGCCTACCCCGGAATCCCTGCGAAAATAGCGGAATGTTCACCGGGATCATTACCGCTGTGGGGCGCATCGCCGCCGTCCACGACTTAGGCAGCTCTTTGACGCATGGCAAGCGGCTTACCATCGAGTGCGCGCCTGACTATCTGGCCGATGTGGGCCTGGGCGACAGCATCGCGCTCAATGGTGCCTGCATGACGGTCACCTCCCTCAATGCCGCCGCGGGCAGCTTCACCATCGACATCTCCGCCGAATCGCTCAGCAAAACCACTGGTCTGAGTAGGGCCGGCGCCATCAACCTTGAAAAGGCGCTGCGCGCAGGCGACCGCTTGGGTGGGCATATCGTCTCGGGCCATGTGGATGGCATCGGACACGTCAGCCACTTTGCCCAGGTGGGAGAAAGCTGGGAGCTGCGAATTCAGGCCCCAGTCTCCTTGGCGCGCTATCTGGCCTACAAGGGATCGATCACGGTCAACGGCGTGAGCCTGACGGTCAACCGGGTCAGCGACAACGCCAGTGGCTGCGAAATCAGCATCAACCTGATTCCGCACACCCTGGAGCACACCGCCCTGGGCTCACTGCAGCCAGGCCATGGCGTCAACCTGGAAATTGACACGGTGGCACGCTATGTTGAGCGAATGCTCGGCGCGGGCATCAACCCTGAGAAAGCACTGACATGAAAGACAGCATAGGCGTGGCGATCGCGCCGGTCGAAGAAATCGTGGCCGAAATCCGCGCCGCACGGATGGTGATTCTGGTGGACGAGGAAGACCGGGAGAACGAAGGTGACCTGGTGCTCGCGGCCGACCATGTCAGTGCCGAGGCGATCAATTTCATGGCCCGTTTTGGCCGCGGACTGATTTGCCTGACCCTGACCCGCGAACGCTGTGAGGCCCTGAGCCTGCCCCCCATGGTGAGACGCAATGGCGACAAGAAGGGCACCGCCTTCACCGTCTCGATTGAAGCGGCCGAAGGGGTGACCACCGGCATTTCAGCGGCCGACCGAGCCCGCACCGTACAGGCGGCCGTAGCGCTCCATGCAAAACCCGCCGACCTGGTGCAACCGGGTCATGTCTTTCCGCTGCAGGCGGTGGATGGCGGTGTGCTCATGCGCGCCGGCCATACCGAAGCCGGCTGTGACCTGGCGGCAATGGCCGGATGCTCACCCGCCTCAGTGATCTGCGAAATCATGAAAGATGATGGCACCATGGCCCGGCTGCCCGATCTGAAGTTGTTCGCGGCCGAACACGGACTGAAGATTGGCACCATTGCCGACCTGATCGAGTACCGCAGCCGCACCGAGAGTCTGGTGGAAAAAGTGGGAACCCGGGAAATTCACACCAATGCCGGCGTCTTCACCCTGCACGCCTTTCGTGACAAGCCCAGCCAGGGTGTGCATCTGGCACTGGTCAAGGGTCAGTGGGGCGCCGATGATGTGGTCGCGGTGCGGGTGCATGAACCCCTGTCGGTGCTGGACACCCTGGAAACCGCCCGCTCGATGCACTCCTGGAGCCTGGATACGGCGCTGGCGCGCATCCATACGGAAGGGCGTGGCGTGGTGGTCCTGCTCAATTGCGGTGAAAGTGCCGAGCAGTTGATGGCCCAGTTTCAGGGCACTGCTCGCTCGGCGCATGCGCCCGAGCGTGGCCGCATGGATCTGCGCAGCTATGGCATCGGTGCGCAGATTCTGCGCGAATGTGGTGTGCACCGCATGAACCTGCTGGGCAAACCGCGTCGCATGCCCAGCATGGTCGGCTACGGTCTGGAAGTTTCGGGCTATATCAGCCCCTGAATCACAAATACAAAGGAAAACACTTAAATGTTCGGTGCAGACAAGGGGGCACTCAATCCCCAGGACAAATTGCTCGATGGGCACAAGCTGTATATCGGCATCGTGCAAGCCCGCTTCAACGAAGCCATCACCCATGCGCTGGCGCAGGCCTGCCGAGCCGAACTGACTGCGCTGGGCGTTCCTGACAAGCATATCGAGATGGTTCAGGTTCCCGGCGCCCTGGAAATTCCGGTAGCCCTGCAAGCGCTGGCCGAGCAGAACAAGTTTGATGCCCTGATTGCCCTGGGCTGCATCATCCGCGGCGAGACCTACCACTTCGAACTGGTCGCCAATGAATCGGGTGCTGGGGTCAGCCGTCTGGCCCTGGACTACCAGATTCCAATTGCCAATGCCATCCTGACCACCGAAAACCTAGAACAGGCCACGGCCCGACAACACGACAAGGGGCGTGATGCGGCGCGGGTTGCGGTGGAAATGGCCAACCTGATCAACGACCTTTGATGAGCGATTCAGCCAATTCTTCCAACCCGGCTGCCCGCGGCCCTCGCCAAAGCCGCACCGGCCTGACCAGTACCGGCGTGCGCAAGGCAGCCAGCAAGTCGGGGCGCAGCCGTGCCCGTGCTTTTGCCGTGCAGGCCATCTACCAACACCTGGTGGGTGGCAACGAGGCCAAGGACATTGATGCCTTTACCCGTGACCTGGCCGGCTTCAACAAGGCCGATGCCGCTCACTTTGACGCCCTGCTGCACGGTTGCATTAGCCAGGCCGCTGAGCTGGATTCGCTGATCAACCCATTGCTGGACCGCAAGATCGAGGAAATTTCTCCGATCGAGCACGCCGTGATGTGGATTGGCACCTATGAGTTCAAACACTGCCTGGACGTACCCTGGCGGGTGGTGATCAACGAATGCATCGAACTGGCCAAGGAGTTTGGCGGCACCGATGGCCACAAGTATGTGAACGGCATTCTCAATGCGCTGGCGCCTGAGCTGCGTGCCCTGGAAGTGCAGGCTGACAAGTCCAAGTGAGAATTGCACAACGCGCCCGCCGCATCGAACCTTTTTATGTGATGGAGGTGGCCAAGGCTGCCGCCGACCTCGAGCGCAGTGCGGCGCACAGCAGCGCGAAGATGGTCTACCTCAATATCGGTGAGCCGGACTTCACCGCCCCGCCCCTGGTGCGCGAAGCAGCCGAGCGTGCCCTGCGAGACGGGCGCAGCCAGTACACCGATGCCACCGGACTGCCCGCGCTGCGTGAGCGCATCAGCCACTGGTATGCCCAGCGCTTTGGTCTAAACATTCCGGCCCGCCGCATTGTGGTGACCGCGGGCGCCTCCGCCGCGCTGCAGTTGGCCTGCCTGGCCCTGATCGAGGCGGGCGACCAGATCCTGATGCCAGACCCCAGTTATCCGTGCAACCGTCATTTTGTGAGCGCTGCAGAAGGCACGGCGGTGCTGATTCCGACCTCTGCCCAGGAACGGTTTCAGCTCAGCGCGGCCAAGGTGCGCGCCGCCTGGGGCGCGCAGACCCGGGGCGTCCTGCTGGCCTCGCCCTCCAACCCGACGGGCACTTCGATCAGCGCGCAAGAGCTCGCCGCCATTCATGAGGTGGTGCGTGCGCACGATGGCATCACCCTGGTTGACGAAATCTACCTGGGCCTCAGTCATGAGCCCCAGTACAGTCAGTCGGCACTGGCGCTGGACGAGAACATCATCTCGATCAACAGCTTCAGCAAGTACTTCAACATGACCGGCTGGCGTCTGGGCTGGATGGTGTTGCCAACTGAACTGGTTGCTGTGGTGGAACGGCTGGCGCAAAACCTGTACATCTGCCCCAATTCGATTTCTCAGCATGCCGCCTTGGCCTGTTTCGAAACCCAGAGTCTGGCCGAATACGAGCGGCGTCGCGCTGAGTTCAAGGCACGGCGCGATTACTTCATCCCTGCGCTCAACCAGTTGGGCCTGACGGTACCGGTCATGCCTGACGGTGCGTTTTATGCGTGGGCTGATTGCAGCGCCGCCTGCGCCCACGTGGGCGTCAAGGACAGTTGGGACTTCACTTTTGAAGTGATGCGCAAGGCCCATGTGGCCATCACGCCAGGTCGTGACTTTGGCAGCGCGCAGACTGCAAACTTTGTGCGATTTTCAACCGCCAACAGCATGGCGGCCCTGCAAGAGGCGGTGGCCCGCCTGCAAGCGCTGTTGACCTGAGCATGGCTTTCCAATTTCCAATCAGGGTTTACTGGGAAGACACCGATGCCGGTGGCATCGTCTTCTATGCCAACTATCTGAAATTTTTTGAACGTGCCCGAACCGAATGGCTGCGCTCACTGGGTATCGAGCAACACAGCCTGAAAGAACAGAGCGGCGGTATGTTTGTGGTGAGTGAAACCGGCCTGAAATACCTGCAGCCGGCCCGGCTAGACGATCAGCTGCGCATCAGCACCCAGTTGCGTGAGGCTGGTCGAGCCTCGCTGTTGCTGGCCCAGGCGGCCTACCGACAAGCCGCACCCTCCTCAGATGGGGGTGATGTGCTGATTTGTCAGGGTACCATTCGCATTGGCTGGGTGGATGCCCGCACGATGAAACCTGCCAGAATTCCCAACTCTGTACTCGAAGTCCTGAAATGACCCAAGACCTGTCCATCATTGACCTGGTGCTGCATGCAAGCTGGGTGGTGCAGCTGGTGATGCTGCTGTTGATCTCTGTCTCGATCGCCAGCTGGGCGGCAATTTTTCGAAAGCTCTTCTCGCTCAAGCGGGTCAAGGCCATGAATGAGGATTTCGAGCGTGAGTTCTGGTCAGGCACCAGCCTGAATGATCTCTATGCCGCAGCCGTGCAGAACGCCCGCCAGGCCGGCCCGATGGAGCGCATCTTTGCCAGCGGCATGCGAGAGTTCCAAAAGTTGCGCGAACGGCGCATCGATGATGTATCCACCCTGATGGATGGGGCGCGGCGTGCCATGCGAGTGTCGTACCAGCGCGAACTCGACCAGATCGAATCCAGCTTGTCCTTTCTGGCCTCGGTCGGCTCGGTCTCACCCTATGTCGGTCTGTTTGGCACGGTCTGGGGCATCATGCACGCCTTCACTGGTCTGGCCTCCATGACACAGGTCACGCTGGCCTCGGTGGCACCCGGCATTGCCGAGGCATTGGTGGCCACCGCCATCGGGCTGTTTGCCGCGATTCCCGCGGTTGTGGCTTACAACCGGTTTGCGCGCGATATTGACCGGGTCGCTATCCGTCAGGAGACGTTCATCGAAGAGTTCTCCAATATCCTGCAACGCAACATGGGCAGCCAACCCGCCAGCGGCCGCTGAACGACAGGAACGACTTGCCATGCCTTCCCTAGTCAGCCGAGGCCGCGGCCGCCGCACCATCAACGAAATCAATATGGTGCCCTTCATTGATGTCATGCTGGTGCTGCTGATCATCTTCATGGTGACAGCCCCAATGATTTCACCCAGCATGATCGATCTGCCCAGCGTGGGCAAGGCGGCCAAGCAGCCTGATCAGGTTATTCAGATCATCGTGCAGAAAAATGACTCGCTTGAACTCAAGGAGCGTGACAACACGGTCTCGATCAACTTGAAGGACCTGGCCGACGCGGTGAAGGCCGCGCAAAATGCCAACCAGGCAGCCAAGGGCTCCAAGGGTGACACCACCGACAACTCGGCCGTGGTCATCAGCGCGGACAAGAGCGTCAAGTACGAAACCGTGGTCAAGGTCATGGACACCTTGCAGCGGGCTGGCATTCAGCGTGTTGGCCTGACGGTACAACTGGTGAAATAAGCAAGCTGGCATGTACGCGACCGCCGCTGACCGCACAGAATTTCTTCCACCCCCGCCGCCTGGACGGCTCAAGGCCCTGGGCATAGCCCTGCTAGCGCATGCCTTGCTGCTGGCTGCCCTGACCTGGGGCGTGAATTGGCGCAGTGACCGCGCTACTCCGGCGGTTGAAGCCGAGCTATGGTCCAACATTCCGCAACAGGCAGCGCCCAAGCTGGTTGAAGCCCCAGCCCCTGAACCCGAGCCTGCGCCACCCCCCAAGCCTGCACCACCCAAGGTCGACCCGGGTCCCAGCGATGCAGAGATCGCCCTGGCTCGTGAGAAAAAGCGCAAGCTGGAAGAAAAACTGGAACAAGAGCGACTGGAAAAAGAAAAATTGGCCCAGAAAAAACGCGATCAGGAGCAGCGTGAAAAGGAAAAGCGCGAGCAGGCCAAAAAGCTGGCTGAAGAAAAGCGCAAGAAGGAACTGGAAGCCAAGCGACAGGAACAACTCAAGGAAGAGCGCCAAGCCAAGGAGCGGGAAAAGTTGCGCCAGGAAAATCTGCGCCGCATGGCAGGCCTGGCTGGCGCCAGCGGCTCACCAAGCGCCACCGGTACAGCCCTTAAATCAG
>JAFMFB010000054.1 GCA_017856435.1 Burkholderiaceae bacterium | reverse complement strand
CAGGCCAGCCACAACAGCGCTTTGCTTGAGTGTCTCGCGACGTGTTTGCATGAGTGAAACTCCAATGGTCAAAACAGAAGGCATGGATAAGACATGAGTCCTGCCCAAACGAGGTGGTCGGTTAAGCAATGCTCTTGACCACTATTCATACCCTCTAGCGTACCGGCAGAACCGGCGCTTTCGAATAGGGGTTTCCCTTATATTTATGCAAATCTATTGCCCTTGAACTTGTTGACCCAGGCATTTTTCCAAGGCAACGAGTACCCGCCATCGTTTGCAAATGTATGTCCTTTCATTTACTCGCTCAAGATCTAGACCGAACCCAAGGGGGCAAGCCCAGATTATTTAACTTCTTAGTGGTTGGACCTACAACCAAATAAAAAGAGCGTGCTTCGCACGCTCCTTGACTGACAACAATCTAATAATCAAATTAGGGTCCGAACGTACCAGTCGGGGCAGTGGAAAAGTCCGTCCGGCAACTTGCTGGCATGTACTTAAAAATTGTAGTGTCGCTTACTCCGCACACCCATTGACCAATTTGAGTTGGGATGCTGGCTGCAGTTAAAACGGTCGTTCCATCTGCCGCTCTTGGTTGAAGGTAGAGAAATTTTCCATTCAAAGCTGCCGAAAGATTGCCCATCGTGACCTGAATGGCTCCGTCATCATTGGTTTTGACGGAACTTACATATTTACTCGTGGCTGCTGCGCTTTCACATCCCCATTTGCCGTTTCCAGGACCTGTGCCACTAGCCAAACTCTGGTAAGCCTCAGATACGGTCGTTCTGCATCCCGAGGCAGCCAAAATTACTTCCGAGGCTTTGGCCCGCAATGTGTAATCCTGATACGCCGGTAGCGCGACGGCAGCCAAAATGCCAATGATGGCCACCACGATCATCAGTTCGATCAAGGTGAAGCCTTGTTGAAGAGTGCGTTTCATGGGTGTTCCTCCTTTAGGGGTTAAACAGATTAAAAAAACAATTTCTATATTAAGTTGCCTAAGCAAGTTTGTAATGGTTTGCAGCAAGCATGCCAAGCCCGTACTCTGAATAAAAGGGCCAAAAAGCTTGATGTCTGTCAATTGGCTTCTTATTAAGCAGACTCACCCTTGATTTTTGCAAATTACGGGAAGGCATACCAATATTTGGGTCACTTGATGCAGACCGCGCGCACCTGCTTCAGGTCGGTCAAGCCTTGCATGACTTTTTCCATGCCGTCCATCTTGAGGGTGCGCATACCGGACTCAACGGCTGAGGCAAAGATGTCAGCCACCGGGGCGCGCTCCTGCACCAGTTTTTTGATTTGGTCATTGGCCACCAGCAACTCGTGCAGGCCCAAGCGTCCCTTGTATCCGGTCTGGTTACATTTTTCGCAGCCCGCCGCGTGGTAGAAAGTCAGCTCGTCTTTTTCGCCAAACTCTTTCACCCATTGGTCAATCAGTTTTTTTGACTCGCCCTCCCGATCCGCCTGCCAGGCGCGGGTGTTGCGCAATTCCTGCACATATTCATCGACAAAGGTTTCCAGCTCTTCAGTGTTGGGGTGATGGCCTTCCTTGCAATCGCACAACCGCTTGGCTAGGCGTTGGGCCAAGATGCCCAATAGGGCGTCGGCAAAGTTGAAGGGGTCCATGCCCATATCCAGTAAGCGCACGATGGATTCGGGCGCCGAGTTGGTGTGCAGGGTGGAAAACACCAGGTGCCCGGTCAGCGAGGCTTCAATGCCCATCGAGACCGTCTCATGGTCGCGCGACTCACCGACCATGATGATGTCTGGATCAGCGCGCAAGAAGGCGCGCATCAACATGGCAAAGTCAATGCCAGCCTTGCGGTTGATCTGCACCTGGCGCAGTCCCTTCTGGGTGATTTCCACCGGGTCTTCGGCGGTCCAGATTTTTGCCTCGGAGGTGTTAAGGGTTTTCAGGATGGAGTGCAGGGTGGTGGTCTTGCCCGAACCCGTGGGACCACACACATAAAACAGACCATAGGGTTTGTGGATGACCTGATCCAGTCGTTCACGGTTGCTCGCCGAGAGCCCGAGTTTTTCCAGGGGAATGGGCTCGCCTCCGGCCAGAATCCGCATCACCACATCTTCCACCCCACCGGCCGATGGAATGGTGGCCACCCGCAACTCGATATCGATCGGGCCGAATTTTCTGAATTTGATCTTGCCATCCTGTGGCTTGCGTCGCTCGGAAATATCCAGATCGCACATGATCTTCAGACGGGTTACCAAGGCTTGCCGGTATTGCGATGGCACTTCGATATAGGGCATCAGTGAGCCGTCCACCCGAAACCGAATGCCTGTTTTGGCCTTGCCCGGCATGGGCTCGATATGGATGTCCGAGGCCTTCTGGTGAAAGGCATCCACAATGATCTTGTTGACAAACTTGACCAGTTCATTGTCTGCGGCGGCCGACACCAGCGCGCTCTCGTTGCTGGTTTCCTCCTCCATGGGGTCGCCCAGGTCGGCCAGCAACTGGTCAATCGAGCCCTCTGAGGTCTCGAACAGGTGGTCCACCATCTGGTCAAATTCCAGCCGGGTGGTCACTCTGTAATCAAATTTGCCATGGCGGGGAAATACCTGGGGCACCAGCCGCGAGCCACGGGTGGCTTCAGGGTCCAGGCACATGATGGCCAAGCCGTCCGGCGTATCCTTGAGCGGCAGCCAGCCCTGTTCCTGCACAAAGTCGCGCTTGAGGGCAGCCTGTAGC
Source organism: Burkholderiaceae bacterium (assembly GCA_017856435.1). Taxonomy (GTDB): domain Bacteria; phylum Pseudomonadota; class Gammaproteobacteria; order Burkholderiales; family Burkholderiaceae_C; genus Hylemonella. Next base: position 12,560 of record JAFMFB010000054.1, on the reverse strand, counting down.
AACATTTCAGGGCGGACATTGCCGGGGCTGAAAGGCTGGTAGGGGACCCCGAAAAATTTTGACAGCGCCGCGCCAATTTGGGCAGTGGTTACCTGATACGTCTTCATCAGGAGATGCTCCACCGAAATTTGTGCTTCGCGCGCGTCGTGCACACATTTCTGCAGCTCCTGCTCGGTCAGGATGCCATCGATGACCAGCGCCGAATACTTGGTGGCATAAACGGTGCGCCGGGTAATGCCGCTGAAGGACTGGTTTTGAAATGCCTGGGCCAGGGTTTTGGACAAGTAGCGCATGCCCTCGACCACCAGATCACCAAATTTGCCGCCCTCCAGGTTGTTGATGATTTGGAGCACCCCAAACAAGGTGCTGCCATCCACAATGGGCGCGGCCAGCATTTCCCGCGTCAGGTAGCCCGTGCGACGGTCCACTTCCTGCAAAAAGCGCAGATCCGGGTGGATTTGCTTCAGGGAGACGGCGTCATAAACATTGGCCAGATTGAGCCAGTGCTGAGTCAGCGCCACATAACCGGCAATGCTTTGCGCGCTGATGGGCAACTTGATTTCACGGTTGCTGATCAGGCCGCTTTTGACCACGGAATTGATGTATTTGCCCTCTTCATCGACCCGGTACAGCGTGAGGCGGTCGGCGTTGAACAGCCTGCAGACCTCGGTGCTGAGGTCTCGAAACTCCCGCTCAGGGTCTTGCGCCTGCTGAATTCGAACCGTGATCTGTTGCAGCTGACGGTAAAAATGTGCTTCGTCCAGAGCTAACGTCGCGCCCTCACTAGCGGTATCGCGCGCTTTGGCCGAAACATTGCGCGTGAGCGGCATCGACTTGAGCGCAGCTCCCCCTGTTTTGTCTGAAACTGTCATCTGAGTTTTCTACCCCTATCCCTGCTGGAAGCCTTTTGTGCACCCGCTGGAGTGGCTTTAAATGTACTCCAGCAAAGTTACACCTACATGGGGGAACAAGCTTGCTACAGGGCCACATCCCGAAAATTGATTTGTGTCAAATTTTCGGGACTTTGGCTAGCAAATAAGAAGGCGGGCAAAACAAAGGGGCGCCAATAAGCGCCCCTGATGGTGTGAAATGAAAACGAGGGGTTTTAGTCCGAAGCCCCCGAGCTTTGATGCCGCTTTTGCAGCGCACGGCCCAGCAACACCACAAAGACAGCCCCCGCGGCCGCGGCCGCGTAGTGCAGCCAGGGATTGGCCGCCAACACGTCCTTGAGCACCACATCGGCCACAATAGTTTCACCACCCACCCAACCGATCAACGCAGCGCCCAAGGTCACGATGATGGGGAAGCGCTCCATCAACTTGATCATCAGCGTGCTGCCAAAAATCACCATCGGAATACTGATGGCCAGACCCAGCAGCAGTAACAGGTCATTGCCCTTGGCGGCGGCAGCCACGGCAATGACGTTGTCCAGGCTCATCACCAGGTCGGCAATCAGAATGGTGCGCACCGCAGCCATCAAGCCGGCGCCCTCTTTGGACTCAGCACCGTCCTCATCTTCTTCTTCACTCAGCAATTGAACACCAATGTAGAGAAGCAGCAAGCCACCCACCACCTGCAGGAAAGACAGCTGCAACAGGTGTGCGGCCACTACCGTCAGGATGATCCGCAACACCACCGCGGCGGCAGAGCCAAAGAAAATCGCCTTCTTTTGCTGATGCGGGGGCAGCGAACGCGCTGCCAGGGCAATCACCACCGCGTTATCACCCGACAAGATGATATTGATCCAGATGATCTTCAGCAGTCCGATCCAAAAATTTGTATCTTGTAAATATTCCATTTGATTTAATGTTCCGTAGTTATGTTTATGGCTGGAAAATGATGCAAAAAAAATCAAAGCATGGCGTGCAACAGCCTGCCCATCTCTGAGGGGTTACGCGTGACCTTGAAGCCACACTCTTCCATGATGGCGAGTTTGGCGTCGGCGGTATCGGCACCGCCGGAAATCAGCGCGCCCGCGTGGCCCATTCGTTTGCCCGGGGGGGCGGTCACGCCGGCGATAAAGCCAACGATCGGCTTTTTCATGTTGGCCTTGCACCAGCGGGCGGCCTCGGCTTCATCGGGCCCCCCAATCTCACCAATCATGATGACCGCATCGGTGTCGGGATCGTCGTTAAAGGCCCGCATCACGTCGATGTGCTTGAGGCCGTTGATGGGGTCACCACCAATGCCCACAGCAGACGACTGACCAATGCCCAGTTCGGAGAGTTGCGCCACGGCCTCATAGGTGAGGGTGCCCGAGCGGCTGACCACGCCGACGCGGCCTTTTTTGTGGATGTGGCCGGGCATGATGCCGATCTTGATCTCGTCCGGTGTGATCAGGCCGGGGCAGTTGGGGCCCAACAGCAAGGTTTTCTTGCCGCCGGCGGCCTCTTTGGCCTTCATCTTGTTGCGCACCATTAGCATGTCACGAATCGGGATGCCCTCGGTGATGCAGATGGCCAGATCCAGATCGGCCTCTACCGCCTCCCAGATGGCGTCCGCAGCGCCTGCTGGTGGCACATAGATGACCGATACGGTCGCACCCGTTTGCCGGGCCGCTTCTTTCACCGAGCCGTAAATCGGGATGTCAAAAATCTTTTCGCCGGCTTTCTTGGGGTTCACGCCGGCCACAAAACAGTTCTTGCCGTTGGCGTATTCCTGGCACTTTTCGGTATGGAACTGTCCGGTCTTGCCGGTGATGCCCTGGGTGATGACTTTGGTGTCTTTGTTGATGAAAATCGACATGACGTAACTCTCTCTTTCCTGGGCTTAGGCTTTGACGGCGGCAGCCACCTTCTGGGCAGCTTCGGCCATGGTGTCAGCGGAAATGATGGGCAGGCCCGATTCGGCCAGCATCTTCTTGCCCAGCTCTTCATTGGTACCCTTCATGCGCACCACCAGCGGCACGTTCAGGTTCACCGCCTTGCAGGCGGTGATGACACCAGTGGCGATGGTGTCGCAGCGCATGATGCCGCCAAAGATGTTGACCAATATGGCCTTGACCTTGGGGTTCTTCAGCATGATCTTGAAGGCCTCGGTCACTTTTTCGGGGGTGGCGCCGCCGCCCACGTCGAGGAAGTTGGCCGGCTCGGCGCCAAACAGCTTGATGGTGTCCATGGTGGCCATGGCCAGGCCCGCGCCGTTGACCAGGCAGCCGATGTTGCCGTCCAGGCTGATGTAGGCCAGGTCAAACTTGGAGGCCTCGATTTCGGCAGGGTCTTCCTCGTCCAGATCGCGCTGGGCGACGATGTCGGGGTGACGGAACAGCGCGTTGGCATCGAAATTGAACTTGGCGTCCAGGGCGATGATGTTGCCTTTGCTGTCGCGGTTGAGTGGGTTAATCTCCACCAGTGACGCATCGGTGTCCATGTAGCAGGTGTAGAGCTTTTGGCAGACGTCAATAAATTGCGCCTGCGAATCCGCCGGCATGCCCACGCCCTGCGCCAGTTCGGCACCCTGGGCGGCGGTCAGGCCGGTCAGGGGATCCACAAAGATCTTGACAATTTTTTCCGGGGTGGCGTGCGCCACTTCCTCGATGTCCATGCCACCCTCGCTGGAGGCAATGAAGGCGATCTTCTGGGTGGCTCGATCCGTTACCACCGACAGGTAGTACTCTTTCTGGATATCGGCGCCGTCCTCGATGTAGAGGCGGCGCACCTTCTGCCCCTCAGGGCCGGTCTGGTGGGTCTTCAGTTGCATGCCAAGAATCTGCCCAGCCAATTCCTTGACCTGATCCAGGTTCTTGGCCACCTTGACGCCGCCGCCCTTGCCGCGCCCACCGGCGTGAATCTGCGCTTTGACGACCCAGACTGGACCGCCCAGCTTTTGGGCTGCTTCGATCGCTTCCTGCACTGTAAAGGCCGGTATGCCACGCGGCACAGGCACACCAAACTGACGCAAGATCTCCTTGCCTTGGTACTCGTGAATTTTCATGAGGGATCTCTTAGAAACAAACGATTCTTCTGACGACAAAGCCGGCTTGCCTGGTCGCGGGCCGCTCTGGAGCGGCAGCCACGGAATGTATCATGCAGGCGGGCCCTTCGAAGCTGCCTTGCCCTGCGTCAATTTTTAAAATTTCATCCCATGACCCGCCAAAAAGTTTTTATCGATGGCGAGGCCGGCACCACCGGTCTGCAAATTCGCGATCGCTTGCAAGCCATGCCAGACATCGAACTGGTCAGCATTGCCCCCGAACTACGCAAAGACGTCCAGGCCAAAAAGGCGCTGATGGGGCAGGTGGATCTGGTGGTGCTCTGCCTGCACGACGAGGCAGCGGTTGAGTCAGTCGCCATGATTGACGCCATCGCGCGTGAGACTGGCCAGGCCGGGCCGAAGGTGATCGACGCGTCCACCGCCCACCGCACCCACCCTGACTGGGTGTTTGGGTTTCCCGAGCTGGCCGCTGGTCAGGAGGCCGCCGTGCGCCAAGCGCGGCGGGTGGCTAATCCGGGCTGCTATGCCACTGGTGCCATTGCGCTGATTCGGCCGTTGGTGGATGCCGGCCTGATTTCCTCGGACTTTGCGCTCTGCCTGCCCTCGGTCAGTGGCTATTCGGGCGGGGGGCGCGGCATGATTGAGGCTTATGAAAGCGGCGCCGCACCTGCCTTTGAGCTCTACGCTCTGGGGCTGAAGCACAAGCATATACCGGAAATCATGCGCTACACGGGCCTGACCCGGAGGCCCCTGTTTGTGCCCTCGGTGGGCAATTTCCGCCAGGGCATGCTGGTGCAGTTGCCACTGCACTTGGACACCCTGCCCGGTCAGCCAACGGCCCAGGCGCTGCAGGATGCACTAGCAAAACATTACCACGGCAGCCAGTGGGTGAGCGTCGAGCCAGCCACTGCGGACGGTAAGCTGGATGCGGTCGCCCTAGCCGACACCAACAAACTGGAACTGCGGGTGTTCGCGAACGAAGACTACCGGCATGCCGTATTGGTGGCCCGGCTGGACAATCTGGGTAAAGGGGCCAGCGGCGCCGCTGTCCAAAACCTGCGCCTGATGCTGGGCCTGGATTAAGCCCGTACACCCTCGCCTGGGCCTGAGTGCTGCGCCTCAGGCGTCTTGGTCAGATTGACTCGTCTAAATCCGTGCTGCCTGATGCCGCCAGCAGGCGGCGCACAACATCCGATGTAAACCCTCGCGCCAGCAAGAAGCGGGTTTGTTTTGCCCGCTCGCTCGCGTTTGCGGGCGGGGCGTCAAACTTGCGTTGCCACACTGCATGGGCCCGTTCGAGCTCGCTACCACGTAGTGCCGCCAGCGTCTCCTGCACGATCTGCGGCTCAAGGCCCTTAGCCTGCAGCTCCTGACGGATGCGTTGGCTGCCCAGTTTGGCGGCGCGCCGGTGCACGACCGACTCTGCCACCCTCTCTTGGCTGATAAAGCCTCGCGCCTGCAGATCATCGAGCGCCCGCCCCAACTCCCCTGGCTCTTTCTCATGGGCGGCGAGTTTGCGCAACAGCTCGGCGCGGGAATGTTCGCGCTGACCCAGCAGGCGTAGGGCGCGGCCTTTGATCGATATCTGGGTTGCGCCTGCGGCTGGTTTCACGGTCGAGGGGCCTGGTACTGAGGTCACTCTATCGAACGGTCTGACTTACTCGGCCTCGGCAACCTCGTTGAGCAGCGGGATGCTCAGCGACTCGCGTACCTTGTTCTCGATCTCATGCGCCAGGTCCGAGTTCTCACGCAGGAATTCGCGTGCGTTGTCTCGGCCCTGACCGATTTTTTCGCCCTCATAGGCATACCAGGCGCCCGATTTTTCGATGATGCGGGCATTGACGCCCATGTCGATGATCTCACCCTCGCGGCTAATGCCCTCTCCAAACAGGATGTCAAATTCGGCCGTCTTGAACGGTGGCGCCACCTTGTTTTTCACAACCTTGACCTTGGTCTCGTTGCCGATCGCGTCCTCACCCTTCTTGATGGTGCCGGTGCGCCGGATGTCCAGCCGCACCGAGGCGTAAAACTTGAGCGCATTGCCCCCGGTGGTGGTCTCGGGGCTGCCAAACATGACGCCGATCTTCATCCGGATCTGGTTGATGAAGATAACCATGCAGTTGGTTTTTTTGATGGTGGCCGTCAGCTTGCGCAGGGCCTGGCTCATCAGGCGCGCCTGCAGGCCCGGCAGGCTGTCGCCCATTTCGCCCTCGATCTCAGCCTTGGGCGTGAGCGCGGCCACCGAGTCCACCACCACCAGGTCCACAGCGCCAGAACGCACCAGACTGTCCACAATTTCCAGTGCCTGCTCGCCAGTGTCGGGCTGGCTGATCAGCAGTTCCGGGATCTCCACGCCCAGTTTTTGTGCGTATTGCACATCCAGCGCGTGTTCGGCATCGACAAAGGCGCAGGTGCCGCCCAGTTTCTGCATTTCGGCAATCACCTGCAGGGTCAAGGTGGTCTTGCCTGAGGATTCCGGGCCGTAAATCTCGACCACCCGCCCGCGCGGCAGGCCGCCCACCCCAAGGGCGATGTCCAGGCCCAAGGAACCGGTGGACACCACCTGGATGTCCTCGATCGGCTCGCCCTCGCCCAGGCGCATGATGGCGCCCTTACCGAACTGCTTTTCAATTTGCGACAGTGCGGCCTGCAGGGCCTTGGCCTTTTCGCTGGTGGCTACTTTTGCGTCCATGGTGCTCTCCTTGAGTGAAGGTTTGATTTGAAAAAATCCAGTGGTTTTAAATACAGGCTGGATGCTTGACCAGTAATGTAACGGCGTTGTATCTCAAAAGAATACATTTTTTTAGTCAGTTTGGTTTACTATTTGGGCATGAAAGACGGACTAGACCAGAGCGGGGCGGGGGCGTTGATTTCAGCCCAGCAAGAGGGCTGGCGCCAGACTCACCTGGGCCGGCTGCTAGGGCATGCCATGCGGCGTTTTGATGAGCGGGTGCTGTACCTGATGGCACACGATGCAGAGGTCCCGCTGGCGCTGTCCAACCTGGCCGCCCGCGGCCAGGTCAGCGCGGCCCACATTCACATCACCCGCCACCTGGCACTGCAGGGTTCGCGCCTGCAGGAACTGGCCCACTCGGCTGGCATGAGCAAACAGGCCATGGGAAAGCTGGTTGACCAGTGCGAGGCATGGGGGCTGGTCATCCGTGAGGTCGATGGTCGTGACGGCCGCGCCAAGCGGGTGCGTTTCACGTCCTCTGGGCTGGCCTGGCTGGCCGCCTTTCGCAAGGCGGTCTTGCAGGCTGAAGCGGAGTTGCGCCTGGCGGTAGGTGCCGAGGTAGCCACAGTGATTGCGCTGGGGCTGGAGGTCTACGCAGCGGGCTGAAGGCAGTGAATTGGGCCGTGCCTTGCCAAACCGGCTCGCCCCAGCCCGAGCGACCAACAAGGCCGCGCCCATCACTCAGGGCTGGCAGGGCGCTAACGGTATGCCATCGAGCGCTGGCTGGAGTTCATCAAGCCGAGGGCGCAGGGATTCATTCATCAGGGGCAGGACCAGGCGGGTACCGCGCACCGGCTCGGCATCCTGCAAGACGCGGGCGGCTCGAACCGAGCGGCGGGTGAAGTCCTCCAGGGCCACGTCAGCCAGCGCCTGCGTCGCAAAACTTCCCAGCGACAGCCCTACCGCCAGCCCCGGCAGCTTCAGTTCCTGGCTACCGATGCCTTTGTCCTTGAGCTCCTGTTTGGTGCGGGCTAAGGCCAAGGTGTCAAGTGGGCCAAGGACAACCCTCCAGCGAGGCGGCGCCTGGGTTGGTTCAAGCCGCCAGGATCCCACCGGCCAGGGCTGAAGCGTCTTCAGAAGCGGGTTTAGCTGCTTTTCAGCCAACGGCCCGGCTTGCAGACAACGCTGGCGCCTGGCCGTGACTTCTGCCTCCTGGGCTTGTTCGTTCGTCAGCAGGCGAACCTGCTCGGGATGCAACTGCTGGCTCAGACGCTCTGTCTCAGACTGTGCTGCTGGCCCAAGTCCATAAGCGCGCAGGGCACCCTGACTCCAAGCCAGATAGGCCAGATTCAAAAAGATCAGCAGTAAAACAGTCACCCGCAACATCTGACCGTATTGTTTCAGACATTGGACACAACGCTCACTTCGGCGCTGTCAATGCTTTTCACGCCCGTAGGCGTCTGAACCAGCAAGGCGCCTCGCGCATCCACGCCAGCGGCCCTGCCGCGGGTGCCATCACTGAGCCGCAGCTCGCGCCCGGCCAGTGCATCGCGTTTCAGAAAAGCACTTTGATAGGGTGCAAAACCTTGATCCTCAAAGGCCTGCACGGTTTGCACCAGCGGGGCAAGCACCCGCGCCAGGACCGCTGGCGCGTCAAGCGCTGGGTCCAACTCCTCAACCCAAGCCGCCGGGGTGCGCAGCCCGCTGACATCAGGCTGGGTAAGGTTGAGGCCGACACCGATCACCAGATAGCGACTCTCCAGCACGCTCACCGATTCAATCAGAATACCGCCTAGCTTGCGGTTCTGCCACCAGAGGTCATTCGGCCATTTCAGTTTGAGATCTGGGTGCAGGCTGCTGGCCAGGCTCAGCCCCACCGCCAAGGAGAGGCCCGACAAATCCAGGCGCCCCATTGACAGGCCAAGCGAAAAGGTGAGCCCCTGGAGCTGCTTGTGGTCACTGTGCCATGGGCGACCCAGTCTTCCACGGCCGGCTGTCTGCCGCTCAGCCACCAGCAACACCGGGTCGGTCTGGCCGATTCTGGCGCGGCGCATCAACTCCGTGTTCGTCGAGTCGATACTGGGCAGGATTTCTACCGAAAATCCGGGCAGGTATGGGCTGAGCTCCTGCCAGAGAGTCTCGGCGGGCCAGTGAATGATCGACCCCTTCTCAGAGACCACGCTGCTGCTTTCTTACGCCTCGGGTTGCCTGTGCCCTGGTGGCAGAGCAAGCTTTCAGCATGGGGCTTTGTCAACGCCCCCGCTTGGGGGCCAGCAGGGTGCCACGGCAGTTTTTGCTGCCGCACCAGCAAGGGTATTCGGCCTTGAGCTTCTTGGTGTAAGGCTCGTCAATGATCAGGCCATAGTCATAGTTCAGCTCTTCACCGGCCCGGATTTTGCGCAGGGACTTGATGAAGACCCGGCCATCCACTTCATCAGCCTCGCAGTTGGGGTTGCATGAGTGGTTGATCCAGCGCGATGAGTTGCCCCCCACCTTGGCATCGATCACCCGGTCTTCGTCCACATGAAAATAAAACGTGTGATTGGGATCCTTGGGGTCATGTGGGTGGCGACGCTGAGCCTGTTTCCAGCTGATCACCTGGCCCACATATTCGATAATGACTTCACCCTTGGGAATGTCTGTTAGTGCAAAAACGCCTTTGCCATGGACGCCAGAGCGGCGGGTTTGAATGCGGCGATGCTGGCTGGTGGAGGGTTTGGTGGACACGTCAAAAAATTTGGTAAGGTGAAACCATGCGGGCGTGCGCGTGCGCGCCCATGTGCGTGCGCGTGTGTGCGCGCGAGAACCGGATTGTAGTCAGATGAAAAATACCGCTTACGCCAAAACCCTGGTCATTGCCGAAAAGCCCTCCGTGGCGCAGGACATCGTGCGCGCCCTCACGCCTGTGGCAGGCAAGTTCGACAAACATGATGAGCATTTTGAGAACGATGCCTATGTGGTCACGAGTGCCGTAGGGCATCTGGTGGAAATCCAGGCGCCCGAGCAATACGACGTCAAGCGAGGCAAGTGGAGCTTTACCCACCTGCCCGTCATACCGCCGCACTTTGAACTCAAACCGGTAGACAAGACCAAGACCCGTCTGAACGCCGTGGTACGGCTGGCCAAGCGCAAGGATGTGGACCAGCTCATCAATGCCTGTGACGCCGGGCGCGAAGGCGAGCTGATTTTTCGGCTGATCGAGCAGTACGCCGGCGGCAGCAAGCCCCTGGGCAAACCGGTACGCCGCTTGTGGCTGCAGAGTATGACCCCCCAAGCCATCCGCGATGGCTTTGACCACCTGCGCAGCGACCAGCAGATGCTGCCACTGGCCGATGCCGCCCGCAGCCGCAGCGAGGCCGATTGGCTAGTGGGCATCAACGGCACCCGCGCCATGACGGCGTTCAACTCACGCGATGGCGGTTTCTTTCTGACCACCGTCGGTCGGGTGCAGACCCCCACGCTGGCCGTGGTGGTTGAGCGCGAGGAGCAGATTCGAAAATTTGTCAGCCGCGATTATTGGGAAGTGCACGCCAACTTCGGCGCCAAGGCTGGCGAATACGCTGGTAAATGGTTCGACCCAAAATGGAAGAAAGACGACAGCGACCCGGAGAAAAAGGCCGACCGGGTCTGGTCAGCCCAAGAGGCCGCTGCGATCGCAGACGCGGTACGCGGGCAGAGCGCCTCGGTGAGCGAGGAAAGCAAGCCCAGCACCCAGGCTTCGCCGATGCTGTTTGACCTGACCAGTCTGCAGCGTGAGGCCAATGGCAAATTTGGCTTCTCCGCCAAAACCACGCTGGCCCTGGCCCAGAGCCTTTATGAGCGGCACAAGGCCTTGACCTACCCACGTACCGATTCGCGCCACCTGCCTGAAGACTACCTGTCGGTGGCCAAGCAAACCATAGAGATGCTGGCCGACTCCGAGCTGAAACACCTGGCACCCCATGCGGTAACGGCCATCAAGGGCAACTATGTCAAGCCCAACAAGCGCATCTTTGACAATGCCAAAGTCAGCGACCACTTTGCCATCATCCCGACCCTGCAGGCCCCCAATGGACTTAGTGAGGCTGAACAAAAGTTGTACGACCTGGTGGCACGCCGCTTCCTGGCCGTGTTTTTCCCCAGCGCCGAGTACCAGGTCACCACCCGCATCACCAGCGCGGCCGGGCAGCAGTTCAAAAGCGAAGGCAAGGTGCTGGTCAAGCCGGGCTGGCTGGCCATTTACGGCAAGGAAGCCGAAGACGAGATGGCGCCGGGCGAGGGCAGCAGCAAGGTGCTGGTGCCGGTCCAGCAAGGTGAAAAAGTGCCGGTTCACAGCGCTGATCCCAAGGGGCTGAAAACACGCCCCCCGGCACGCTACTCGGAAGCCACCCTGCTCAGCGCCATGGAAGGCGCCGGCAAGTTGATCGAAGACGATGAGCTGCGCGAAGCCATGCACGAGAAGGGCCTGGGCACACCGGCCACACGGGCAGCCATCATCGAGGGCCTGCTGAGCGAAAAATACATGCTGCGCGAGGGGCGCGAGCTGATTCCGACCGCCAAGGCCTTTCAGCTGATGACCCTGCTGCGCGGTCTGGGCGTGGAGGAGCTGTCCAAGCCCGAACTCACCGGTGAGTGGGAATACAAACTGGCCGAAATGGAGCACGGTCGCCTTTCCCGCGCCGAATTCATGCGCGAAATCGCGGCGATGACCGAGCACATCGTCAAGAAAGCCAAGGAATACGACCGCGACACCGTGCCGGGCGACTACGCCACTCTGCACACGCCTTGCCCCAAATGCGGCGGCGTGGTGAAGGAAAACTACCGCCGCTACACCTGTACCGGGAAAAATGGCGATAGCGAGGGCTGTGGCTTCTCCTTCACCAAGACGCCAGCAGGCCGTGCCTTTGAGTTGGCCGAAGTCGAGGCTTTTCTGCGCGACAAGAAGATCGGGCCGCTGGACGGTTTTCGTTCCAAGGCGGGTTGGCCCTTTAGTGCCGAGATTGCCCTCAACTTCAGCGAGGAAGAACAGAACTGGAAATTGGAATTTGATTTTGGCCAGGAGGATGCTGCCGAGACCGGCGAACTGGTGGATTTCTCAGCCCAGGCGTCACTGGGCAATTGCCCCAAGTGCGGCGCTCCGGTCTTTGAACATGGCAAAAGCTATGTCTGTGCCAAATCCGTGCCAACCCTGGCGCAACCAACACCGAGCTGCGACTTCAAGAGTGGCCAGATCATTCTGCAACAGTCGGTGGAACGCGCGCAGATGAGCAAGCTGTTGGCCACCGGCAAGACCGACCTGCTGGACAAGTTTGTCTCGATGCGCACTCGCCGCCCCTTCAAGGCCATGCTGGCCTGGGACGCCGAAGCCGGCAAGGTCGGCTTTGAATTCGAGCCCAGCAAATACCCGCGCAAGACCACTGGTCGCCCCACTGCCAAAGCGGCACAGGCTGCCAAAAAGACCGCCGCCAAGAAAACGCCGGCTAAAAAAGCCACCGCACCCAAGGCCAAGACGCCTCGCAAGGCCGCCGCCGGCCAAAATCCCAGCCCGGCCTTGGCGGCAGTGATTGGCAACGAACCCGTGGCGCGCACCGAAGTGATCAAGAAGTTGTGGGACTACATCAAGGCGCAGGGCCTGCAAGACCCCAAGAACAAGCGCGCCATCAACGCCGATCCCAAGCTCAAGGAAGTTTTTGGCAAAGACCAGATCAATATGTTCGAGCTGGCTGGCATTGTGGGCAAGCACCTGGGTTGATCAGGGCAGGGACGCCAGGCATCACACGGGGCCATCGGGCGGGAATAAGAGCCGATGCACTTTTACCTTCTGCAGTTTCGCGCTGCAGGCCGTAAAAAAAACGCGCCCCAAGGCGCGTTTTTTATGGGCAAATCTCAGGAACTTACTTGGCCACCACGCGCGCCATTTCCAGGCACTTGTTGGAGTAGCCCCACTCGTTGTCGTACCAGGCCACCACCTTGA
>JAFMFB010000018.1 GCA_017856435.1 Burkholderiaceae bacterium | reverse complement strand
ATTTCTAGCAGCCCACTCAGCGAACCCCTATATGCATCCGCAGGCTCTTTGGCTCTTCCTGAAACCGGTTGCTAAAGACAAAAAGTGGTACAAGCACCACACTTGCGGTCTCAAATTGAGTCATGACAAGCTCTGATAGCTAGAAATCCTTAAACTTCGGGCCTGTTTTTGTTTAACTGCGTGCTTGGCTGGAGTTCCTGATGAAGTTTCGCTTTCCCATCGTCATTATTGATGAGGATTTCCGCTCTGAAAATACTTCCGGGCTGAGTATTCGTTCGCTGGCTCAAGCCATTGAAGCTGAAGGCTTTGAGGTGTTGGGCGTGACCAGCTATGGAGACCTGTCTCAGTTTGCTCAACAGCAAAGCCGGGCCAGTGCCTTCATCCTTTCGATCGACGATGAAGAGTTCACCTCCGACCCGGACTTGGGCCCGGCTGTTGTCAATCTGCGAAATTTCATCGCAGAGGTTCGCTTTAGAAATGCGGACGTTCCTCTCTACATCTACGGTGAAACCAAGACCAGTCACCACCTCCCCAATGACATTCTCAGGGAGTTGCACGGCTTTATTCACATGTTTGAAGATACGCCTGAGTTTGTTGCGCGGCACATCATCCGGGAGGCGAAGAGCTACTTGGAAGGATTGCAACCGCCTTTCTTCAAGGCCCTCTTGGATTACGCCGAAGATGGTTCCTATTCATGGCATTGCCCGGGGCATTCCGGCGGGGTAGCGTTTCTGAAAAGCCCGGTGGGTCAGATGTTTCACCAGTTCTTTGGTGAGAACATGCTCAGAGCCGACGTCTGCAATGCTGTCGAGGAATTGGGGCAGTTGCTGGATCACAATGGTGCTGTCGGTGAAAGTGAGCGCAATGCGGCTCGTATATTCAATGCCGATCACTGTTTCTTTGTGACCAACGGAACCAGTACTTCCAACAAGATGGTGTGGCACCACACGGTGGCGCCGGGTGATGTGGTGGTGGTTGATCGAAACTGCCACAAATCAGTGCTGCACAGCATCATCATGACGGGATCTATCCCGGTGTTTCTAAAGCCGACTCGCAATCACTATGGGATCATCGGCCCGATTCCCAAAGAGGAGTTTGAACCTTCCAAGATCCAGGCCAAAATCAAGGCAAACCCGCTATTGAAGGGCATCAATACTGAGACCATCAAGCCCAGAATCCTGACGCTGACCCAATCCACTTATGACGGTGTCTTGTACAACACAGAAACCATCAAGAACATGCTGGATGGTTATGTGGACAACCTACACTTCGACGAAGCTTGGCTGCCCCATGCAGCTTTTCACCCGTTTTATGGTGCTTACCACGCGATGGGCAAGAAACGTGTTCGCCCCAAGAACAGCGTGGTCTATGCCACTCAGTCCATCCACAAATTGCTGGCTGGCATCAGCCAGGCCAGCCACGTGCTGGTGCAAGATTCACAGAACACCAAACTGGACAAGCATCTTTTCAATGAAGCCTACTTGATGCATACCAGTACATCACCCCAGTACAGCATCATCGCCAGTTGCGACGTGGCAGCCGCCATGATGGAACCCCCGGGTGGAACCGCGCTGGTGGAAGAGAGCATTACAGAGTGCCTGAATTTCAGACGGGCCATGCGCAAGGTTGATGCCGACTATGGCAAGGATTGGTGGTTCAAGGTCTGGGGTCCGGAAATTCAGACTAGCGATGGGCTGGGCAAGGCGGAAGACTGGATCATCCGCAGCGATGGTCGAAGCATCAAGAATGGAAGCAAGTGGCATGGTTTTGGCCAACTGGCCGATGGCTTCAACATGCTTGATCCAATCAAGGCCACCATTGTCACGCCGGGACTGAATCTGGACGGAAAATTTGACAAAACTGGAATCCCGGCCTCAATCGTGACCAAGTTTCTTGCCGAGCATGGGGTGGTTGTCGAAAAGACCGGCCTCTACAGCTTTTTCATCATGTTTACTATCGGCATCACCAAAGGCCGCTGGAACACCTTGGTGACCGCCCTACAACAATTCAAGGATGACTATGACCGGAATCATCCGATGTGGCGAATCTTGCCGGAATTCTGTCAGAAGTATCCTCGCTATGAGCGCATGGGCTTACGCGACCTTTGTCAATTTGTACACGAAATGTATGCCCAGTATGACGTCGCAAGATTAACGACGGAGATGTACTTGAGCGAACTGATGCCTGCCATGAAACCCAGCGATGCTTATGCGCATATTGCCCACCGAACCACCGAGCGGGTGTCCATTGATGATCTGGAAGGTCGTGTCACCGTGGGGTTGGTTACGCCGTATCCTCCGGGCATTCCTTTGCTGATCCCAGGAGAAGTCTTCAACAAGAAGATCGTTGACTACCTGAAGTTCTCACGCGAGTTCAATACCAAGTGCCCGGGGTTTGAGACAGACATCCACGGACTGGTTGAAGTTGTCAGTGAAGATGGTAAGAGGCACTATTTTGCCGATTGCGTGAAGCAGTAATTCCCGCTGAATTCGTTTGAAAGCCCCAAAGCTTGGGGCTTTTTTGTTTGCATAATGAAATGAATTCAAGCTTCTACCAGGGCGATCGCGGTCTGGCTGAAACCGCCATCCACATAGGTAATTTCGGCAGTCACACCGGCAGAGAGATCACTCAGCAAGAAAGCTGCCACGTTACCGACATCTTCGATGGTGATATTGCGACGGATGGGGGAGGCCTGAGCCACAACATTTAATAATTTTGAAAAATCCTTGATGCCACTGGCCGCCAGTGTCTTGATGGGTCCGGCAGAAATTCCGTTAGCCCGCATGCTGCGTCCATCTGGCAGGCTACCGACAGCCTGGGCCAGATAGCGCACTGAGGCCTCAAGACTGGCTTTTGCCAAGCCCATGGTGTTGTAGTTGGGAATGGCCCGCAGTGCTCCCAGGTAACTCAGCGTGAGGAGGGAGGACCGGTCATTCAGGTAGGGCAGGGCCGACTTGGCCATGGCGGGAAAACTGTAAGCACTGATGTCGTGCGCAATACGGAAATTTTCTCTCGAGAGTCCATCCAGAAAATTGCCGGCGATCGCTTCACGGGGTGCAAAACCGATGCTGTGTACAAACCCGTCGAATCTTGGCCAGTGTTGGGACAAATCGGCAAATAGTTTGTCAATTTGTTGATCATCAGCGACATCGCAATCAAAGACAAGACTGGAGTTGAACTCGGCGGCAAATTCCGTAATTCGACCTTTAAAGCGCTCACCCACATAGCTAAAGGCCAATTCGGCACCCTCTCGATGCGCTGCCTGAGCAATGCCGTACGCAATCGATCGATTGCTGAGAACGCCTGTGATAAGAAATTTTTTTCCGGTCAGAAAGCCCATATTTTTTCCCGTATGGCAAGTGTTGGTAAAAAATCCCGGCAGAATTGTCGCATGCGGTGTCGTGAGTTTCTTTTTTTTGTTTTATGGCTGGTAGTCAACGGGCCAGCCTTGGCAGCGCATGCCTATGCCCAGTTCGGCGACATCAAGTACCCACCAGATTTTCTCCATTTTGACTATGTCAACCCAATTGCCCCAAAGGGGGGTGAAATCATTCTGGTCCCCCCGACCCGGCTGAGCAATTTTGACAAATACAACCCTTTTACTCTGAAGGGTAGCGCCCCCCCAGGCCTGGGAGGACTGATTTTTGAGACGCTCCTGACCGGTACACTGGATGAACCCACCACGGCTTACGGCCTGCTGGCGGCTGATGTGAGTGTGGCTGGTGATCAACTTTCTGCCACCTTCACGCTTAATCCGTTAGCGCGCTTTCACAACGGCAAGCCAGTATTGGCAGCTGATGTCAAGTATTCCTTTGACAAACTGACATCCAAAGAGGCGGCGCCACAATATCGGACGATCTTCGGTGAGATCAAGGGCGTCTCCGTCCTCGCCGATCGCAAGTTACGTTTCGATTTCAAACGGGCCAATGCCGAGTTGCCTCTGATCGCTGGCAGTATGCCTGTCTTCAGCCGAGACTGGGGACAAGGCAAGCCTCTGGACCAGATCATTACGGATATTCCGATTGGCTCTGGCCCGTATCGGATCGGCAAGGTTAATTTTGGCAAAGACATCACTTATCAGCGCGATGCTGATTACTGGGCCAAAGGTTTGAATGTGAGACGCGGGATGTTCAATTTTGAGCGCATCACTTACAAGATTTACAAGGACAGCACCGCACAGCTTGAAGCCTTTAAAGCGGGTGAGTTTGATTACATCCAGGCATTTATTGCCCGGGAATGGGCGCGAGCCTACAGCGGCAAACAATTCGACCAGGGCAAGCTCATCAAGAAAGAGTTGCAACATGGCAATGCGGGTGATTTCCAGGGATTTCTGTTCAATTTGAGAAAGCCAAAATTTCAGGACGTTCGGGTCCGAGAAGCAATCGAACTGGCCATGGATTACGAATGGCTGAACCGTCAGCTTTTCTACAATGCCTACACCCGTGTTCGAGGCTATTTTGTCGGCAGTGATTTCGAGGCCAAAGGCTTACCAGATGCTGACGAGCTAGCTTTGCTCGAGCCGTTGCGACGCCTGTTGCCTCCCGAGGTGTTCAGCCAACCGGCTCCTTTGCCTCCCATGACCAGTCTTGATCCTGCCTCAGGTCATACGCTGCGTGACAACCTGCGCCGCGCCCGTGATCTGCTGGCAGCCGCCGGTTGGACCTATCGAGATAATGCGTTACGCAACGCACAGGGCGAGCCCTTCACCATTGAATTTCTTGACAATTCAGGCTCCATGGGAAGGGTTGTAACGCCCTATGCCAAAAATCTTGAAAAGCTGGGCATCCAAGTCAACTACAAGGTGATCGACTTTGCAATCCTGCAAAAACGACTGGACGTCTTTGACTTTGAAATCATCAGCAATCGGATCGTGGGTAGTGAAGCGCCGGGAACTGAATTGCTTGAACGGTTTGGGTCCCGTGCCGCCGACATAGAGGGTTCAAGCAATGTGATTGGACTAAAAAATCCGGCCGTTGATGCGCTGCTCGAGCAAGTGATTTCCTCCCGAACCCGTCCTGAACTGGTCGCCCGTCTTAAGGCCCTGGATCGAGTGCTGCGTCATGGCCACTATGCAGTGCCGCACTGGACTGGCAGCGTCCATCGAGTGGCATGGCGCGCCGGCCGCTTTGATCAACCTTCGATAACCCCTCGATACTACCAACCTGAAGCTTGGATTACATCAGTCTGGTGGGCATCACAAGCCAATCGAGACAAGGTTAGGGCCGAGGTCAGGTAAAACCATGTACGCCTATATTCTCAAGCGCCTGCTGCTGATGGTCCCCACCTTGTTCGGAATTTTGCTCCTGACCTTCGTGGTGATCCAGTTCGTGCCCGGTGGACCCGTCGAGCAAATGGTAGCCCAGCTGCAAGGTCGCGACACGGGTGGGGAGGGTGCAGCTGCCAGCGGGGCTGGCTACCGTGGCCGCCAGGGCGTAGATGCAGCGCGTATTGCAGAAATTCGCGCTTTTTATGGTTTTGACAAACCCGCGCATGAACGATTCTGGCAAATGGTGAACCAGTTTGCCCGCTTTGACCTGGGCAAGAGTTTCTTTTATCCTAAAAGTGTCTGGGAACTGGTCAAGGAGAAGCTTCCGGTTTCCATTAGCTTGGGGCTTTGGACCTTTTTCCTGAGCTATTCGATTTCAATTCCCTTGGGGATTGCCAAGGCGGTACGCGCCGGAAGTCGCTTTGACACAGTGACCAGCCTGCTGGTACTTGTGGGCTATGCCATACCAGGTTTTGTGCTGGGTGTTGCATTGCTGGTGATATTTGGCGGCCAGCTTCAGTGGTTCCCGCTGCGTGGATTGACCTCCAGCAACTGGGAGACGTTGAGCTGGGGTGCCAAAATGATCGACTACCTCTGGCACATTGCACTGCCGGTGACGGCCAGCGTCCTGGGCGCCTTTGCGGTTACCACCATGCTGACCAAGAACTCCTTTCTGGAGGAAATTCGAAAGCAGTATGTCTTGACCGCGCGAGCCAAAGGTCTTAGTGAACAAAGAGTGTTGTTCAAGCATGTTTTTCGTAACGCCCTGATTCCCATCGTGACCGGTTTTCCTGCAGCATTCATCGGTGCTTTCTTTGCCGGATCACTCCTCATCGAGACCCTCTTTTCCCTGGATGGCCTGGGCCTGCTGTCCTACGAATCGGTGATGCGGCGTGACTATCCAGTGGTTCTCGGAACTTTGTATCTTTTCACTCTGATCGGCCTGGTGACCAAGCTCATTTCGGACCTTTGCTATGTATGGGTGGACCCTCGTGTCAAATTTGATTAAGCCATTTTTTGTCTTCCCCAACAGCTTTTCCACTTTAGGTGTCAGAACTGGCGCTCGGAGGTCAATTGGCGGACATCGATCGGAGCAGGCAACACCCATACGTGGAGGCGGCTGTTGAATACGCTATCGCTATCGCCTTCCCAACGCGCCTGGCGGCGCTTCAAGCGAAACCGACTGGGTTACTGGAGCCTGCTGCTGTTTTGCACATTGTTCGCTCTCAGCCTTGCCGCCGAACTGATTTCAAACGACAAACCCTTGCTGGCTCGCTATGAAGGACAGCTTTCTGTGCCGGTAATCAAAAACCAGCCCGAAACCAGCTTTGGGGGCGATTTTCAGACGCCCACCGATTTCCTCGATCCCTTTATCCAGCAGCAATTCAGTCGGCCTGGCAATTTTGCAATTTACCCCCTCAATCCGTACCACCACAGCACGATCAATTATTTCGCCAAGGAGCCCAACCCATCTGCACCTTCGGCAGAGAATTGGCTGGGTACCGACGACCGAGGCCGTGATGTTGCAGCCAGATTGCTGTACGGCTTTCGTATTTCGGTTTTATTCGCCTTGGCTTTGACTGCAATTGGCGTTCTGCTTGGCATCGTGACCGGCGCAATCCAGGGATTTTTTGGCGGCAAGACAGACCTCTGGTTTCAGCGCTTCATCGAAATCTGGGGCTCGATGCCCGAGCTCTACCTTCTGATTATTTTTTCGGCCATGTTCGACCCAAGCGTGGCGCTGCTGTTGGTTCTGCTCAGCCTGTTTGGCTGGATGGGTTTGTCTGACTATGTCAGGGCCGAGTTTCTGCGCAACCGACAACTGGACTATGTTCGTGCAGCTCGTGCTCTGGGCCTAAGCAATTGGCAGATCATCTGGCGTCATATTCTTCCCAACAGCCTGACTCCGGTCGTCACCTTCCTGCCATTTCGCATGAGTGCTGCCATCCTGGCCCTGACGTCACTGGATTTTTTGGGTCTTGGCGTACCCCCGGGAACCCCTTCGCTGGGTGAACTACTGGCGCAGGGAAAAAACAATATTGATGCCTGGTGGATTTCGCTGTCCACATTCGCGGTCCTGGTGATCACGCTGCTCCTGCTGACCTTTATGGGGGATGCGCTGCGTGATGCGCTTGACCCTAGAAAGGCCGACCGATGACTGCGGCTCATCTTCCTGGCAACGCGACTATCCATGATCAATATGGCACGAAGTCGACAGCATCAAGGCCAGTGACGGCGCAGGAATCGGCGCATGGGTCAGGGTCAGGTCAGACTAATCTAATACCCCTGCTTGAAGTCAAGGACCTTGGGGTGTCCTTTGCCGGTAGATCCGTTGTCCAAAATATCAACTTTTCAATCGCTCCGGGAGAAAAAATAGCCCTAGTGGGCGAATCAGGATCTGGGAAAACAGTCAGCGCCCTAAGTCTTTTGCGCCTGCTTCATGACGCTCAGGTCACCGGGACTGCAAATTTTCACGGGTCAGAGGGCAGGATTGAGCTACTCGGACTGCCGGAACAAACTTTGCGAGGCGTCCGCGGACGCGATATCGCCATGATTTTTCAGGAGCCGATGACAGCGCTGAACCCATTGTTCAGTGTGGGTGATCAGATTGCCGAAGTTG
The DNA here is from genome assembly GCA_017856435.1 of Burkholderiaceae bacterium. Classification (GTDB taxonomy): domain Bacteria; phylum Pseudomonadota; class Gammaproteobacteria; order Burkholderiales; family Burkholderiaceae_C; genus Hylemonella. The sequence continues at coordinate 38,386 of JAFMFB010000018.1, read as the reverse complement.
TTGAACTTAAGCTCGGGCTATCCAGAGGTGCAGCCTGGAACAAAGCCATCGAACTGCTGGCGGCCACAGGAATTTCCGAGCCGCAACGACGGGCCAGTGCGTTTCCCCATCAGCTCAGCGGGGGGCAACGTCAGCGGGCCATGATTGCCATGGCATTGGCCTGCCAGCCTAAATTGCTGTTGGCCGATGAACCCACCACGGCGCTGGATGTTTCCTTGCGTGGCCAGATTCTTGAATTGTTAGCCAGTCTGCAAAAGCAAAACGGCATGGCGGTGCTGTTGATCACCCATGACCTCAATTTGGTCCACCGCTTTGCAGACCGTGTGCTGGTCATGGAAAACGGCTTGTTGGTCGAGCAGGGCCAAGTCGCCGAGGTTTTTTCACATCCCAAGCATCCCTACACCGAAAAATTGATTGACAGCCGCCCCAGGCGCGATGTGCTTGACACCCCTGCTGAACCTGATTCATTACCAGTGTTGAAGGTTGAACACCTCAGAGTGTCCTATCCTACCGGGTTGCCCGGGTTTCGGGGCTGGTTTCGAAAAGGGGAGTTTGTTGCTGTGCAGGACGCAAGTTTCAGCGTTCCTGAAGGACGAACGCTGGGCGTGATCGGGGAGTCGGGATCCGGCAAATCGACCCTGGCTCTTGGGGTTTTGGGATTGTTGCCATTTTCAGGAGACATGCTGGTCGCGGGTCAATCCTGGACCGGACAGATATCCTCCGACAAGGTCCTCCGTCGGGCACTGCAAGTGGTATTTCAGGACCCCTTTTCCTCTTTGTCACCCCGCTTGACGATTGAGGAAATTGTGGGTGAGGGCTTGACCATTCACCACCCCGGCCTGGACCAGGAAAGTCGACGCGAACGCGTCATCAAGGCCCTGCAAGAGGTTGGACTGGACAGCTCCCAGAATCCTGGACTGCTGGCACGGTACCCCCATGAATTTTCCGGGGGACAGCGTCAGCGTATCGCCATTGCCCGCGCCTTGATCGTTCAGCCACGGATGCTGGTACTGGATGAGCCAACCAGCGCCCTGGATGTCACTATACAAAAACAGGTTTTACAACTTTTGCAGGGGCTTCAGAAGGAGAGGGGACTAAGTTATCTGCTCATAACCCACGATGTGGACGTAATTAGAGCCATGGCCCATGAAGTGTTGGTCATGAAGGACGGTCTGGTGCTTGAAGCCGGTCCGGTGGCCGAAATTCTGGACCGCCCCCGGCACCCTTACACAAAGTCTCTGGCACAAGCTGCGGTCGATTTTTCCCTTGAAAATCAAGGCACTTAGCTGATTTATCCGTTACAATCGCGTAAATCTTGACCAAAAGGGCGGATACCAACCGCCCTTTTTTATTGGTCTCTTTTTTTTAGGGTGAACAGGATTGACGGTGGCACTGCAGCAAATCGTTGACGAGACCGTGACCGGACTTGGCTATGACCTGGTGGAGATCGAGCGCTCTGCCGGTGGCCTGCTGCGTGTCACCATTGATCTGCCCTGGGACCCGAATGTTTCTGGCGAGCGATTTGTCACCGTCGAGGACTGCGAAAAGGTGACTCGGCAACTTCAGTATGCCCTTGAAGTTGAAAACATTGACTACAAGAGGCTCGAGGTTTCATCCCCCGGCATCGACCGGCCATTGCGACATGAGAAAGATTTTGAGCGTTTTGTCGGCCAGGTGATCGATATCACATTGAAGCAACCCATGGGTAGCGCAGCTTCTGGTCAGGTTCATGCCAACCGGAAAAAGTTTCGTGGAACGCTGGAGCATGGAAAAGAAAGCGGACCCGTTTCACACTGGCAGATTGTCTGGCGTGATGAGCCGGCATCAATGCCGGGCAAGAGAGTGAGCAAAAAGCGCCCGCCCGCTGCCACGCAGGTACTGGGGTTTGCGCTGGAAGAGTTACGCGAAGCGCGGCTTGCGCCAATCGTGAGTTTTAAGGGCCGTGGCACCGAATTGGCCGCAGCGAATGAACATTGAGGGATCTGGAGGAATTAGACATGAATCGTGAACTGTTGATGCTGGTAGAAGCAATTTCCCGCGAAAAAAACGTTGAACGAGATGTGGTGTTCAGCGCGGTTGAGGCCGCCCTTGCGCAAGCCACCAAAAAGCTCTACGAGGGGGACGTGGACATTCGCGTCAGCATCGATCGTGATACGGGTGAGTACGAAACCTTTCGCCGTTGGCATGTGGTCCCTGACGAGGCAGGATTGCAGCTTCCAGACCAGGAAATTCTTCTGTTCGAAGCCAAGGAGCAGATTTCGGATATTGAGGTTGACGAATACATTGAGGAATCGGTGGAGTCTGTTCCCATCGGACGCATTGGCGCCATGGCTGCCAAACAGGTCATCCTCCAGAAGATCAGAGACGCAGAGCGCGAGACCCTGCTCAATGATTTCATGTCTCGTGGAGAAAAAATATTCGTCGGAACTGTGAAGCGGATGGACAAGGGCGATTTGATTGTCGAAAACGGCCGTGTCGAGGGCCGTCTTCGCCGTGGCGAAATGATTCCCAAAGAAAACCTGAGGACCGGTGATCGGGTTCGCGCGATGATCATGGAAGTCAATACCGAGCAGCGCGGGCCTGCGATCAGCCTGTCGCGGTCAGCGCCTGAATTTATGATTGAACTCTTTCGTCATGAAGTTCCCGAAATTGAGCAGGGCCTTCTTGAAATCAAATCTTGCGCCAGGGATGCCGGTTCGCGCGCAAAAATTGCCGTTCTTTCGCATGACAAGCGCGTTGACCCGATTGGCACCTGCGTTGGGGTGCGTGGAACCCGAGTCAATGCTGTCACCAATGAACTCGCTGGTGAACGGGTTGACATTGTCTTGTGGAGCGATGATCCGGCGCAGTTTGTGATTGGTGCCCTGGCACCTGCCAATGTCGAGTCCATTGTGGTTGACGAGGAAAAACACGCCATGGATGTGGTTGTGGATGAGGAAAATCTCGCCATTGCCATTGGTCGCGGCGGTCAAAATGTCCGCCTGGCCTCCGATTTGACCGGTTGGAAAATCAACATCATGGATGCGGCCGAATCGGCTGAAAAGCAGGCCAGCGAATCAGGCGCTATTCGTAATCTCTTCATGGAAAAGCTCGATGTGGATGAGGAGATCGCTGACATTCTCATCGCAGAAGGATTCACCAGTCTGGAGGAAGTTGCCTATGTGCCGCTTCATGAAATGCTGGAAATCGAAAGCTTTGACGAAGACACTGTCAACGAATTGCGCGCTCGCGCCAAGGACGCCCTGCTCACACTGGAAATTGCCAGAGAGGAGAGCGTTGAAGAGGCCTCGCAAGACCTGCGCGATCTTGAGGGCCTGACGCCTGAACTGATCGCCAAGCTGGCTGAAAGTGATGTCCATACTTTGGATGATCTGGCAGACCTTGCAGTGGACGAACTGACCGAAATTACCGGTCAATCCGACGATGAGGCCAAGACGCTCATCATGAAAGCGCGCGAGCATTGGTTTACCAATGATGAAGCACCCCAAGCGTAACGGTTATGGAAGGACCAAATCAACATGACCAGTACGACAGTAGCCGAGTTTGCTACAGAACTCAAAAAATCCACTGACACACTACTTGAGCAGCTGAAGTCTGCCGGTGTGGCCAAGTCCTCTGCGACTGACACCCTGACTGATGCCGACAAGCACAGCCTGCTGAATTTTCTGCAAGCTAGTCACGGAACTTCAACGACCGAGCGTAAGAAGATTACGCTTACCAAGAAGTCAACTACTGAGATCAAACAGGCTGACGCCACCGGCAAGGCCAGAACGATTCAGGTTGAAGTACGCAAAAAACGAACTTTTGTTCGACGAGATGAGACCCAGGAGGCTGAATCTGAAGCGCCAGTGGCCGACGCGCTGGTCAAGGTGGCCACGCCTGTCGTTGATGTCGCAGAATTGGCTCGTCGAGAAGAAGAAGCCCGACGTCAAGCCGAGTTGATTCGTCGACAGGAAGAGGAACTGGCCGAACGCAAGCGCCAACGTGAAGAGCAGGAAGCGCGAGAACGTGAAATGGCAGCCCAGGCGGTCGCAGAAAAAACTGTGCTCGCGAAAAAGAGCAAGAAGGGCGCTACTGATAATGATGCTGTTCCTCAGGATACCGAACTCGAAGCGGCCGATCAGGGCGATAAAGCTCCGGCTGAGCCTATCCATCCAGTAAAAGATCAAGCCAGCGAAGACGCGGCTAAAGCCATTGAGCTTGAAAAGCGTCGCCAAAAGGCGGAGGCTGAGGCTGCTGCCATTCGATCCATGATGGCCTCACCCGCCAAAAAAGTGCTGGTCGCCAAAAAGCCTGAGTCTGCCAAGACTCCCGAGCAAGCCAAACCTGGGGTCAAGGGTACTCTGCACAAACCCGCTTCTACTGGCAAGACGACGACCGGAACCTCTGCACCCTCGACAACGGCTGGCAAGGAAGTCAAATCTGCCAAGTTGTCTTCGAGTTGGGCAGGTGATGTCGGCAAGAAAAAAGCCATCCCCACACGAGGAGATGCCACCGGTGGCGTAGGTCGATCGTCATGGCGTGGCGGCCCCAAAGGGAAGCGCAACCGCGATCAGGAGGAAGCTCCGGCACCTGCAGCACCTGTGGAGGCTCGGGTCATCGAGGTCCACGTCCCTGAGACCATTACCGTGGCTGAATTGGCTCACAAGATGGCGGTCAAGGCTTCCGAAGTCATCAAGCAATTGATGAAACTGGGACAGATGGTCACGATCAATCAACCGCTGGATCAGGATACTGCAATGATCGTGGTGGAGGAGATGGGTCACAAGGCGATCATTGCGGCGCTGGATGACCCGGAAGCGTTCACTGAGGAAGAGTCTCAGGCACAACACGCTGAAGCGATGTCAAGGGCACCTGTGGTCACCGTCATGGGACACGTCGATCACGGCAAAACTTCCTTGCTTGATTACATTCGCCGCACCAAGGTGGCGGCCGGTGAGGCAGGGGGCATTACCCAGCATATTGGCGCCTACCATGTGGAAACTCCCCGTGGCATGGTATCGTTCCTGGACACACCGGGTCACGAGGCCTTTACCGCCATGCGTGCCCGTGGCGCACAAGCCACTGACATCGTGATTCTTGTTTGTGCCGCCGATGACGGTGTCATGCCCCAAACCAAGGAGGCCATCAAGCACGCCAAGGCCGCTCAGGTTCCTATCGTGGTAGCGATTACCAAAGCCGACAAACCTGAAGCCAATGTTGAGAAAGTCAAACAGGAATTGGTGGCTGAAGAGGTGGTTCCAGAGGAATATGGTGGTGAATCACCGTTCATCGCTGTCTCCTCAAAAACCGGGGCTGGAATCGACGAATTGCTCGAACATGTGCTGCTTCAAGCCGAAGTGCTTGAGTTGAAGGCACCCGTCGATGCTGCAGCTAAGGGCCTGGTGATCGAAGCCAAACTGGACAAAGGGCGTGGTCCGGTCGCCACTGTTTTGGTTCAATCCGGCACCCTCAAGACAGGTGACACGGTGCTGGCCGGGCAAACCTTTGGTCGCGTCCGTGCCATGCTGGATGAAAATGCCCATAAGGTTGATTCTGCGGGCCCCTCGATTCCTGTTGAAATCCAGGGCCTGACCGAGGTGCCACAAGCAGGTGACGAGTTCATGGTGCTGGCCGACGAGCGGCGTGCCCGGGAAATTGCCACCTACCGGGCGGGCAAGTTCCGCAATACCAAGCTGGCCAAGCAGCAGGCAGCCAAGCTGGAAAACATGTTCAGCGATATGGCTGCGGGGGAAGTGAAGACGCTTCCTATCATCGTCAAGGCCGATGTCCAAGGTTCGCAAGAGGCACTGGCAGCCTCGCTGCTCAAACTGTCAACCGACGAAGTCAAGGTTCAGATGGTCTATGCCGCTGTTGGTGGAATCAGTGAATCCGATGTCAATCTGGCGATTGCATCCAATGCCATCATCATTGGCTTCAACACCCGGGCCGATGCGGGCGCTCGCAAGCTGGCTGAGACCAACGATATTCAAATTCGCTACTACAACATCATCTATGACGCTGTGGATGAGCTCAAGGCGGCGATGTCAGGCATGTTGGCACCAGAGAAAAAAGAAGAGATCATTGGCATGGCCGAGATCCGCACCGTCTTTGTCGCCTCGAAGATTGGTACGGTCGCCGGTTGTATGGTCACGTCTGGCCAGGTCACCCGTAATGCGCATTTCCGACTGCTGAGAGACAACGTGGTCATTTACACCGGTGAACTTGATTCCCTCAAACGCATGAAGGACGATGTGCGGGAAGTCAAAGAAGGTTTCGAGTGCGGTATCAAATTGAAAAACTACAACGACATCAAGGAAGGCGACCAACTCGAATTCTTTGAGGTGAAGGAAATTGCACGCTCGTTGTAAGCCATGGCGGTCAAAAAAACCTCTGCTCCCAATCGCTCTTTCAAGGTCGCTGACCAAATTCAACGAGATTTGACAGAGCTTATTTCTCGCGAGTTGAAAGACCCGCGCGTGGGGATGCTCACGATCCAGGGAGTCGAGGTCAGCGCCGATTACGCGCATGCGAAAGTCTTCTTCAGTGTGTTGGTAGGTGACCCGCTTGAAACCCAGGACGCCCTGAACCAGGCCGCTGGATTCCTGCGCAACGGCCTATTCAAGCGCCTGCACATTCATACGGTGCCAACGCTGCATTTCATATTTGACCGAACGACTGAGCGAGCTGCGGACATGAACGCCTTGATTGCGCGTGCTGTGGCTTCTCGTTCCAAGACCGACGATTAACTATGCAAACGCCACGCACCAGGGTGCAACGGCGCCCTGTGCATGGGGTGTTGTTGCTGGATAAGCCCATTAACCTGTCTAGCAATAACGCATTGCAACGCGTCAAATGGCTGCTACGCGCTGAGAAAGCGGGCCATACCGGCACGCTTGACCCTCTGGCTACAGGAGTCTTGCCACTCTGTTTTGGTGCGGCCACAAAGTTCAGCCAGCTTCACCTGGATGCTGACAAGACCTATGAAACCACAATCCGGCTTGGCATCCGTACCAGCACAGCAGACGCCGAAGGGGAGATCATCGAAAAGCGACCCGTGCGGGCCGATCAGCGGGATGTCAGCCTGGTATTGAAAAAATTCACGGGCCGGATTTTGCAGATTCCGCCCATGCACAGCGCGCTGAAAAAAGACGGCAAGTCACTTTACGAGTATGCGCGGGCAGGGCAGTCTGTCGAAAGAACGGCGCGAGAAGTCAACATCCATGAGATAGAGATGCTTGATCTGGAACTTGGTTCCGACGCTGCGTCCTTAACCCTTCGGGTACGTTGCAGCAAAGGAACCTATATTCGAACGTTGGGCGAGGATATTGGAGAAGCCCTGGGCTGTGGCGGGCATCTGACCATGCTCAGGCGGATTTGCAGTGGCCCGTTCCATTTGAAGCAGTCCATTTCGCTAACCGAACTGGAGACGATGGATGAGCCCAAGCGACTGGCTCAGCTATTACCTCTGGATTGTCTTTTGCAGGATCACCCAAAAATAATTTTGAACGAGGAAGAGGGGGGTCGCTTTCTGAGTGGTATGCGGCGACGGGGACCGTGGGCAGATGCCGATCGTGTTTCGGTCTACGCACAGCCAGAGACATTGTTGGGCACAGGACATGTCAAGGCCACGGAGCTTATTCCGGGTCGCCTGTTAAATCCAGTTGAGATCAAGCAGATTCTCTGCCCAGGGGGTGACCCGGTCAGAGCGTCTTCAGTCATTACAGATTCCAAGTAAACCTATCGTAAATATGAGCAAGCAAATTAGAAACATCGCCATCATCGCCCACGTCGACCACGGTAAAACCACCATGGTTGATCAGTTACTGCGGCAGTCGGGCACTTTTGCAGAACATGAAAAAGTGGTCGACACTGTGATGGACAGCAATGCCATCGAACGCGAGCGAGGAATCACCATTCTGGCCAAGAACTGTGCGGTCAGCTGGAAGGGTACGCATATCAATATTGTCGATACCCCGGGGCACGCAGATTTTGGCGGTGAGGTTGAGCGGGCACTCTCGATGGTGGACGGCGTGCTGCTGTTGATCGACGCTCAGGAAGGGCCAATGCCTCAGACCCGTTTTGTCACCAAGAAAGCCCTGGCTTTGGGATTGCGTCCGATTGTCGTGGTCAACAAGGTAGATAAGCCTGGTGCCAACTGCGACAAAGTGATCAATGCAGCCTTTGACCTTTTTGACAAGTTGGGAGCAACCGATGAGCAACTCGATTTCCCGGTGGTTTATGCCTCCGGCATCAATGGGTGGTCCTCACACAAGGAAGGGCCTGCCGGTGAAACATGGGGGCCGGACATGTCAGCTCTGTTTGAAACCATTCTTGAACATGTGCCTGCTCACAATGGGGATCCAGCTGCCCCACTGCAATTGCAGATCTCAGCCCTCGACTATTCGACCTTTGTCGGGAGAATCGGTGTAGGTCGAATCAATGCCGGAACCCTGAAGCCGGCTCAGGATGTGTTGGTCATGGAAGGGCCGGAGGGAAAGTCCTACAAGGGGCGTATCAACCAGGTCCTTACCTTTCAGGGTCTGGACCGAATGCAGACCAGTCAGGCAGGCCCGGGCGATATCGTGCTGATCAACGGAATCGAGGAAATAGGCATCGGCGTGACATTGACCGATCCCAACAATCCGCAAGCATTGCCCATGCTGAAGGTGGATGAGCCTACCCTCACCATGAATTTTTGTGTCAACACTTCGCCACTGGCCGGGCGTGAGGGCAAGTTCGTGACCAGCCGACAAATCTGGGACCGTCTGCAAAAAGAACTTCAGTCCAATGTCGCGCTGCGTGTCAAGGAAACCGAGGAAGATGGCATTTTTGAGGTCTCAGGACGAGGTGAGCTGCACTTGACCATTCTGCTGGAAAACATGCGTCGTGAAGGCTATGAAATGGCCGTGGGCAAGCCCCGCGTAGTGTTCAAGGATATGGAGGGCGAACGGTGTGAGCCCATTGAGCTGGTGACTGTGGATATCGAGGAAGGGCATCAGGGCGGTGTGATGCAGGCCTTGGGAGAACGTAAGGGCGAGTTGGTGAACATGGAGCCCGACGGACGTGGCCGGGTTCGACTTGAATACCGTATCCCTGCGCGTGGACTGATTGGTTTTTCCAATGAATTTCTGAACTTGACCCGGGGGTCAGGTCTGATCGCAAATATTTTTGATGGCTACGAACCCCATCGAGGAGATATTGGCGGTCGTAAAAACGGCGTCCTGATCTCCATGGATGATGGTGAAATATTCACCTATGCTCTGGGCAAACTCGACGACCGGGGGCGTATGTTCGTCAAGGCTGGTGATCCTGTCTATGAGGGAATGATTGTGGGTGTACATAACCGTGACAATGACCTGGTGGTCAATGCCACGCGCACCAAACAGCTGACAAATTTCCGTGTCAGCGGCAAGGAAGACGCCATCAAGGTCACGCCACCTATCGAACTGACATTGGAGTACGGTGTCGAGTTCATCGAAGACGATGAGTTGGTCGAAATCACCCCCAAAAGCATACGGCTTCGCAAGCGCTATTTGAAGGAACACGAACGTAAAAGAGCCAGTAAGGAGTGAGCATTTCGATTGTGAGTCATCGAGCTTCTTGAACGTTCCCCTGGAAATGATCAGGCTGTCACATGCCCAAGCCGTCGCCCTGATGGTGCTGGTCACATTTCTATGGTCGATTGCTGGCTTGGTGACCCGACAACTGGAGACGGCCCAGAGCTTCGAGGTCACCTACTGGCGAAGTTTTTTTACCTCGGTATCGCTCCTGCTGATCCTGATCTTTTGGCGGGGAAGGGCAGTGTGGGAAGAATTTCGTAAAGGGCGCGTCGTCTTATGGTTGTCCGGCTTGTGCTGGAGCTCCATGTTCACTTTTTTCATGTTAGCCTTAACGCAGACTAGTGTGGCTACAGTGCTGGTGATTTCTTCGTTAAGCCCCTTGTTCACAGCCCTGTTTGCCCGGATTTTTTTGCGACAGACCATTGGCGGGCATACCTGGGTTGCCATAGCACTCGCCATGATGGGCATGGTCTGGATGTTCGGCGGCCAAGTCACTGGCGCCAGTTGGATAGGGGCTGCTCTGGCACTTTGTGTTCCACTCAGTGCGGCCGCCAATTGGGTCCTGGTTCAGCAGGTCCATTCGAAAGGGACCGATATCGATCTGATGCCCTCAGTCCTTATTGGGGCTCTTCTGTCTACACTGATCACTTTGCCGTTTGCATTGCCATTTCGAGCGACAGCCATGGACATCGGCCTCCTGGCCCTGCTGGGATTGTTTCAGCTGGCTGTACCTTGCCTCTTGCTAGTGGTATGCGCCAAGGTGCTGAAGGCCCCTGAAATATCACTTCTCGGTCAACTTGAAATTCTTTTCGGCATCCTATTGGTCTGGCTGGGCGCTGGCGAAGTCCCAAGCCCCAGCGTACTTGAAGGCGGTCTTTTGGTTCTGATCGCGTTGGTCACCAATGAATTGATTGGTTGGAAACTAAGGAAATGAAAATGTCTTCTTTCGAGACATGCCCGGATATCCTGGCTGAAGTTATGGGCTCAGTCGGCTTGATCACCCTGAATCGACCCAAGGCACTCAATGCCTTGAACCTCCCGATGGTCCGCGCGTTGGCAACCTTGCTGATCGCATGGAAGAACGATCCAAATGTAAAGGCAGTGGCTGTCCGTGGCATGGGTAGGGAGCACGCCTTTGGAGCTTTTTGCGCTGGAGGCGACATCCGGTTTTTTCATCAGTCAGTCTTGCACGGTGATGCTCAACTGGAAGATTTCTTTACCGAGGAGTATGAACTCAACCATTTGATTCATACCTACCCCAAACCCTATATTGCCTTTATGGATGGCATTGTGATGGGCGGTGGCATGGGAATTTCACAAGGCGCCAGCCTGCGAATCGTCACGCAACGCACAAAGATGGCCATGCCCGAAACTCAGATTGGTCTATTTCCTGATGTCGGCGGAGGATGGTTTCTGGCTCGCTGCCCAGGACATTCCGGCGAGTGGCTGGCCCTGACCAGCGAAGTGATCAGTGCGGGCGATGCCATTGCAATCCATCTTGCCGATGCCTGCTTCGACCCGGCGAAGCTTGATCGTGCCTGGGATGAATTAGCTCGTCTGGGTCGCTATGACACGCAGGAGCTCAATGAGTGGCAGAAGCATTTCCAGGTACCAACTCCGCCAAGTTCTTTACCACTTGCTTTGATTGAAAAGAGCTTTGATCAGCCCACTGTTTTCGCTATCGAAAAGGCCTTGATGGAGGAGGGCAGTGATTGGTCAAAAACATGTGCCGCCCAGTTACGCAGTCATTCTCCGCTGATGCAGGAAGTCAGCCTGCAACTGATACGCCGCGGGGGCCCGATGAGTTTGGCTGACGAGTTGCGAATGGAGCGTGACATGGTTCGCCACTGTTTCAATACCCGACATCTCATGCGGTTCATGACAGAAACGGAAACCATGGAGGGGATCCGGGCGCTGGCCATCGACAAGGACCGCCAACCAAAATGGAATCCTGAAAAATTGGAGATGGTCACATCTGATATGGTGGCCGGATTTTTTGATCCGGTCTGGCCCGCAAGAGCCCATCCATTGCGGCACCTTGTGTAACTTTCACTTATAGTCTCAGGCCCATGAGCCAGATTGCATCAGCATCGATAGATTCTTCGCCGGCTGTTCCTATCCGTGAAGATGCGCTTGTGATCGGTATGGTCGGTTCGGCGCACATGATCAGCCATTTCAGCCAACTTTTGCTACCTCCTCTTTTCCCTTGGCTTAAAGATGCTTTCAATACGGGGTACACAGAACTTGGCTTTCTGATGGCCTTATTTTTTTCTGTGTCTTGCGTTGTACAGGCTTTGTCTGGCTTTTTGGTGGATCGATGGGGCCCGCGCCCAATATTGCTAAGCGGTCTAAGCCTATTGGTTTTTGCAGCATTTGGATTTTCTTTCAGCCAGAGCTATTCCATGCTGATTTTTTTTATCTTTGTTGCCGGCCTGGGAAATGGCGTGTTTCACCCGGTTGATTACACCTTGATCAATCGTCGGGTGAGTTCGCGTCGTCTTGGCCATGCCTACAGTGCGCATGGTATCTCTGGCAATTTGGGTTGGGCGGCGGCACCGGCTATTCTGGTTCCCATAACCCTTGCCTTCTCCTGGCGACATGCTTTATTCGTGGGCGCTCTCATCATATTGATTGTGCTGGTTGCCCTCTGGTTTTTCCGTCAGCACCTTCAGGTCTCAGTATTTAAAAGTGATAGTCAGGAAGTATCGAAGCATGTAGCCCTGCCTAGTGTTTTTTCTTTTCTAAGGCTGCCAGCGGTATGGATCTGTTTAAGTTTCTTTTTGCTGGTTGGGATTGCACTTGGAATTGTTCAGGCTTTTGCGCCTGAGGCGGCTCGTCAGTTGCATGGAACACCCGTGCCATTGGTTGCTCTGTGCTTGTCTGCATATATGTTATTGGCTATCGGAGGCATGGTCGTTGCTGGATTCATTGCTTCCGATATTGTTCGTTCTGAACGTCTTGTGGCATTGGGTTTTGGCTTTGCCGCAGCCATTTCTCTTTCTTTAGCCCTTGCGCCATTGCCGGGTCTGCTAGTTCCTGTATTTTTTGGCGCCCTAGGATTTTTTATTGGACTCGCGGGTCCTGCCAGGGATTTTTTGATCAAAAAGGCCACACCCACCAATGCCAGTGGCAGGGTCTACGGAGTTATTTATTCCGGCCTGGACATTGGACAAGCCTTATCGCCTTTACTTTTTGCCTGGCTCATGGATGCACATCACTACAAAGCCTTGTTTATTGGTTTGGCTGCCCTCCAGCTATTGCTGGTGGCTAATTCGCGCCGAATGGCTGCTCTGGTCAAAGCCTGATTTTCGATGCCCCTTTAACTTTACATAATATACATTGTATAAATTTAAAATGGGGCGTTAAAAGGACTGAAGGATGTCATCCCCGCCTATTTTGGAGAGTCCTTGGACCAACCCAGTAAAAAGGCAGAAATTAGCATGGCGCTGTCTTGGCGGCTTGCACGCTGTGCAAAATCAAGGGCTGAAAGATCCAGGTTGTTACGCAAAGTGGGATCGGCGCCAGCCTCAAGTAATACCTTCACAGTGGCCGGCGTTCCATACATCGCGGCCATCATGAGGGGCGTACTTCCGTTGGGAGACTCGGCATCCGGATAAGCATCATGCTCCAGCAACAGGCGGACTAATGCTGGGTTTCCACTGGTGGCGGCGTAATGTAGCGGCGCCCATCCGGGCTTGTTGATGTCGGCTTTCAAGTCAACCAGTCTTTGGGCGACTTCAAGTTGCCCCTTGAGCGCAGCCATCATCAAGGGCGTTTCATCATCCTTATTTCGAACGTCAACCTTGATGGACGGATGTGAAATTAGGAGCCTTGTGATTTTTGGGGCTGGCTCACGAATTGCCAGATAGAGAGGATGCTGAAGGTTCGGATCTGGCGTATTGGGGTCAAATCCACGATTCAGCAGATTCTGCACGGTACGGTCATCGTCAAATTGAATAGCCTTGAAAAAATCCTCATAAGAACCACCATATGAGTATGAAAATCCAATAATGACAATAAGATAAAGAATATACTTAAAGTTATTTAACATGTGAATTGAGGTCGGAAAAGGGCATCAAAATTATGGCTACTGGCCTCAGCGATAGCTTCCAGCGAGCAGTTTCTGAGTTGGGCCAACTGCTTGGCGACCCAAGGAACCAGGGAAGGATTGTTGACCTTGCCCCGAAATGGAACCGGCGCCAGATAGGGGCTGTCAGTTTCGATCAAAAGCCTGTCCAATGGCACCCAGCGCGCAATGTCCTGCAGATCTGTGGCGTTCTTGAAAGTAACAATACCTGAAAAAGATATATAGAAGCCCATGTCCAAGGCAGCCTTGGCAACCTCCTGGGTCTCGGTAAAGCAGTGGAAGACCCCCCCTGCACTGCCTGTAGATCCGTCTTCCCCCTCTTGCTTCAGGATAGATAAGGTATCGGCTGATGCACTTCGGGTGTGGATGACCAGAGGCTTGTTTAATTGCCGCGCGGCGCGGATATGGACTCTAAAGCGATTTCTCTGCCAGGCCATATCGGCGATGCTTCGATCTCCAAGCCGGTAATAGTCCAGGCCCGTTTCTCCGATGGCAATGACCTTGGGCAGGCGTCCCAGGCCAAGCAAGTCTTCCACCGTAGGCTCTCGCACGCCTTCGTTATCCGGATGGACGCCAGCAGTTGCCCAAAAATTGTCATGATCCAAGGCCAGTTGATGGACCGCTTCAAAATCTTCCAAGGTGGTGCAAATGCAAAGAGCACGGTCAACTTGAGCTGCCGTCATTGCTTGGCGAATTTTGGGTAATTCGCTCAATAGCTCTGGAAAATTAAGATGGCAATGCGAGTCTGTGAACATTGTGAATTGAAATTGAAGGCGCAATATCAGCGCGCACGCATCATGACGTGTCTGGCGCGGCTCAGAAAATCTTCCTGCAGCAGGCCGGGATTGAACGGGTGCTCAATGGTGCGACGGGCCTGCATCAAATCTCGAGACCAATCACTGAGAATTGCCAAATTACTCACTGCTGGCAGTGAATCAGGCTGAAAAAAACGAGGGGCGGCCCCAATAGCTTTGGCCAATAGGTCATAACTCAATTTTTGAAGAAGGTCGAGCAGTTCCAATGCGGTCAAGTTCTTGAAAGGCTCGCCATCACCACGCATCAATGCCTTAGGCAACACTGACCACGCGTTGGCGCTTCTACCCTGCTGAAAATACTGGTACGCATCTTCAGGCCGGTTTCCGGCTGCATTGAGCAGCCCACTGGCATCCTCACCGCCAAGTCCATGGCCTTGCAGCCAATCCATCGATTCTGACGGTTGCGGCCAAACCATTCCATGCATCATGCAGCGACTGCGGATCGTAGGTAAGAGTTGATGCACCGCCTCGCTGGCTAGAACGAAACGCATATCCCCAGGGGGTTCTTCCAGTGTCTTGAGCAAGGCGTTAGCAGTGACGGTATTCATGCTTTCGGCCGGATAGATCAGAACCACCTTGGCGCGCCCTCTGCTACTGGTTCGTTGGGTGAATTCAATCGCTTCACGCATGGCATCAATGCGGATCTCTTTGCTGGGTTTTCTCTTTTTGTCATCGAGTTCGGACTGCGCTTTTTCTCCCAGAGGCCAGGCCAAATCAAGCATGGTCTCTTCAGGCATGAGCATGAACAGGTCGGCATGCGTACGAACTTCGATGGCGTGACAAGCAGGGCAAATCCCGCAGGCGCCCTCCTCGCCTGGCTGTTCACAGAGCCATGATTTGGCGAGTTCCAGGGCGAGACTGTACTGACCAAGTCCCGAGGCCCCATGCAAGAGCCAGGCATGACCGTTTTGAAGCAGCAAGGATTTCGCTTGTCGCTTGATCCAGGGGGGCGTGGTCTGATCGTTCATTGCAGCATGCCCCTGGCCCTGATCACTGCAAGCACATCGTTCCAAACTGCGTCCCGGTTCTGATCGGCCCTGATGCGGGCAAAACGATCGGCCGATTGCTTCATCCGCTGCTCATAAGCGCTAGCAACACGACGGAAAAATTGAACCGGCTGTGCTTCAAACTTGTCTGGCAAGCGGGCGCTGGTCAGTCGCTTGGCGGCGATCGCTGGATCAAGATCAAACCAGAGGGTCAGATCAGGCTGACGGATCCCGTCGGGGCCCGCTTGAACCCATTTCTCCAATTGAGTCAGCACTGCTGGGTCAAAACCTCTTCCTCCGCCCTGATAGGCAAAGGTGGCATCGGTAAAACGGTCACACAACACCACCTCATCGCGAGCCAGCGCTGGCTCTATACACTGCTGCAGGTGATCCCGACGGGCGGCAAAGACCAGCAGCGCTTCAGTCATGGCGTCCATCGCATCGTTCAGAATGATCTGGCGCAATTTCTCGGCCAACGGCGTGCCCCCGGGTTCCCGGGTGATCGTGACCGTGCGCCCTTGTGCCCGAAAAGCCTCAGCCAGGCTGTCAACATGGCTTGATTTGCCTGCGCCATCAATTCCTTCAAAGCTGATGAATAAACCGTTTTTCATTGTGTGTTTAGGCTCAAAACTCAGAAGCTCTCAACGCATCATTATTGGTGTTATTTGCCACGCTGGTATTTGTTGACCGCGCGGTTATGTTCATCGAGTGTTGCGCTGAACTCGCTGGTTCCATCACCGCGCGCCACAAAATACAGTGCCTTGCTGGGGGCTGGATGACCTGCCGCCAGCAGGGATGCCTTTCCGGGCATGGCAATCGGTGTTGGGGGCAGCCCGGCCCGGGTGTAAGTGTTCCAGGGCGTATCTCTTTGCAGATCAGCCTTTCGTAAATTGCCATCAAACTGCGCGCCCATGCCATAGATCACCGTGGGGTCAGTTTGCAGCATCATGCCCAAGCGCAAACGGTTGTTGAACACCGCAGAGACAAATTGGCGGTCTGCTGCACGGCCTGTTTCCTTTTCAACGATGCTGGCCAGAATCAACAGATCTTCGGGACTCTTCAAGGCAAGTTCAGAAGACCTCTGTGTCCAGGCTATCTCAAGTTGCCTATTCATGGCACGCATGGCCCTTTGCAAGACCACAAGATCCGAGCTGTTTTTTGCGTAGGTGTAGGTGTCCGGAAAAAACCTGCCCTCAGGATGAAGACCGGGCCGCCCAAGTTTCTCCATCAGGGCTTCATGGCTCAATTCAGCGGTGTCTGGGCGTAGCAGAGTGGCGGTGCTCAAGGCAGCTCGCACTTGACGAATATTCCACCCTTCGACCAGTGTTACCGCCAGGAGTGACTCCTCGCCGCGAACCAGTTTTTTCAGCAAGGTCAGCGGAGTCGTTCGGTTATCAAGTTCGTAGTTTCCTGCCTTGATCATGCGCTCGGAACCGGACAGCCGAAAAAGCAGGTGCATCCAGGATGGTTCTACGGCCACTCCAGCTTCTGCAAGCGCCTGCGCCACGGCACGAGCCGAGCTTCCAGGCTCGATCGCCAAATCCAAAGGGGTGTTTTTCAGGGTCAAGGGATGGTGCAACCACCAGGCGGTAGCACCGCATGTCAGAACAACTACGACTAGACAAAAAAACAGAATTCGACGCACAACCACATTATCACAGGGTCATTGCGCAAGGTTGATAATTCGGGGATGGATCAATCTCTACAGGGTATTGCCGACCTCCCCCACTTGGGCATCATTCGCGCTGAAGGTGAGGACGCTGCAAAGTTTCTTCATGGTCAGCTGACCCAGGATTTCTCTTTGCTGGGCCTGTCCGAGGCACGTCTTGCAGCCTTCTGTTCCGCCAAGGGCCGCATGCTGGCCAGTTTCATTGCCTTCAAGCGAAGCCACACTGACATCGTGTTGCTTTGCAGTCGCGATCTTTTAGCACCAACCCTGAAGCGACTTTCCATGTTTGTGCTGCGGGCCAAAGTCAAGCTGAGCGATGCCAGCGATGAATTTATTTGCCTAGGATTGGCTGGCAAGGCTGTTCCACAGCCCTCCGCCCGGCCATGGGTCAAGACCGATAGTGGCTCTGTCAGCATCATTTCCCTTTACCCCGCAGAGGGCGTCGCGCGGGCACTTTGGCTGGCTCCAACAAAGACAACGCGACCGGAAGGCCTAAGCCTCAGCTCTGACATCTGGCTCTGGGGAGACGTGCGAAGTGGCATTGCAAGCATCACTGCACCGGTGGTTGATTCATTTGTTCCCCAGATGCTGAACTATGAATCAGTCGGCGGCGTCAATTTCAAAAAAGGCTGTTATCCGGGCCAGGAAGTGGTGGCCAGAAGCCAGTTTCGAGGCACCCTCAAACGTCGAGGCTATCTGCTGCACAGCGAGGTCAAACCTGATATCGGTGATGAAATTTACCAACCCTCCGATCCGGATCAACCCTGTGGCACCATTGCCCAGAGCGCTTCAGCCCCAGCCGGCGGTTATGACGCTATCGCATCTCTGCAGATCAGTGCTGCCCAAGGCCCATTGCATTTGCGCGCGGCCAACGGACCAGCCCTGACCCTGCTGCCTCTACCCTACCCGCTGATTGAGGATATCTAAACCCATGCAAACGTGGCTTTTTTTATGACTTCCTGAGATCAATTGAACCCAGAGAAGAAAATTCGGTTAGTCACAAGTCCAATACCATCTCAATATGCTGTATGCCAGCCTCCGTGAATGGCTCGCCTTGAGACAAAAATCCCTCTCGGGAGTAAAAACCCTCTGCGGTTTTTTGGGCGTGCAGAATAATCTTTCTGTCTCCGCGCGATCTGGACTTTTCTACCAAAACCCTTAACAAGTCTTTCCCAAGTTTCGTGCCTCGCAAAACACGCGCGACGGCCATGCGGCCGATTCGCGAGACCCCTGGCGCATGGGAGGTCAGTCGGCCAGTGGCAACTGGCATCCCCAGTCGATTGAGGGTGACTGCATGAATTGCCTGTGCGTCATGCTCGTCCCATTCCAACTCGACTGGAATACCCTGCTCTTCAACAAACACCTCTCTACGAAGAAGACAGGCCTCCTTTTGCAAGTCGTCCCAGGTTCCGGTTTGAATCGTGCATACAGGTTCGCCTTTTTCGTAACCCAGTAGGGTCTGTCTTAACGCGTCGGGCACGGGCAGCGAGGTCTGAGTGGCTGGATTAGCAAACACATAAATGAGTTCACCTGTTACCAATAGTTTTTCGCCCAGAAAAACGCCCCCGGAAAATACCATGGAACTGTTTCCAATGCGCTCGCAGCGCAAGCCGATGTCCAGCAGATCGTCGTAACGAGCCGAGGCGAAAAATTCAAGACTTGACTTCTTGACATACAAATCGCCGCCTAACTGATGCATTGCCGACTCATAGGGTAAGGCCATGGCACGCCAGTAATCAGCCATGGCTGTGTCAAGGTACATCAGATAGTGCGGATTGAAGACGATCTTTTGCAGATCCACCTCAGCCCAGCGAACGCGCAGGCGATGCATGAATCGGAAATGAGAACGGTCAGGGGGTAGAGTTTTTTCCATGGTTCATGGATTGTGACAAAACTGGCCCATTAAGGTGCTCGCGGTTATTCATCTGAACCATTGAGCCTCGATGCTTGATTTAAGGCGTGGTTATCAGGTGGATCAAAACATCAACCGAGGCATAAAAGGCTTCTCAGCGCCAAGACAAGCCAGTCACGAAAAATTACAGCAACTGCTTGTTACAGAATCAACTGTTCTTGGCCAGTCGCCGGCGCTGCAGGCCAATGATTATGAATAGAAGCATCATGACGGGGATAAAGACCCACTCCTTGTCGGGTCGGTTAGCCGGCTTTTCACCGAAAACGATGAAAAAACCTTGTTCTAAGCCAATCTTGTCGGCAGCACTGCCGAACTTGACCTGCGTAATGAGCCAATGGTCCCCCTGCAACAACACACTCAAGAGAAGGAAAGGAAAGTCTTTTTATTCAGATGGGAAACGGTCCCAGTAGGCTTGCATCAGGCGCAGTCGCTGCCTGTTTTTACGCAAATAGCGAGATGTTTTTTCTCCCCCTCTGTGCGCAATTTTGGAAACCAGTGCCTCGCCCATGGCAAGGGCCCCGGTCATTGAATGGAAGAAAGCCGGTGAGTCGCATTCGGACACCAGGGTCAGATTGGCGCATTGACCCAGGGGCCCCAGTTCAGAATCTGTCAATGCCAACACCGAGGCGCCCTGATTTGATGCCTGCTGGGCCAGATCAATGGTTTGTCTTGTGTATGGGGCCAAACTGGCAACCACCAATAAATCGTCTTCCCCCAGGCGCCAGACCTGGTCGGCAATCGTGCCGGCCTGATTGCTCGCGAGGGTGGTATTGGGCAACAGCAGTTGGCAACAATAATGAAGATGAAAAGCGATGCCGTAACTGGCTCGCAGACCCATGATCAAGACAGATTTCGCGTTCAATATGGCGTCAGCAGCCTGGTCAATGGTCTGCTCAGAATTGCGGCGGATAACGGAGGAAATATTTCGCAGTTGCGCTTGTTCCAGCATGCGCAAGCCGCTATCTTCGGGAAATTGGTCTGAAAGCTGTCGGGGCGCGCGAAGCGTGTGACTTTGACCGGCTGATTTGACCAATTCCTCGCGCAGTGACTGCCGCATCTCTTCAAAGCCTGGATAGCCCAGGGCTTGCGCCAAGCGTGTCATGGTTACTGGAAGAACTCCAGCGGCCATGGCGCTTCGACGCATGGACTGAACACTCAACACGGCCGGATTGGCGCTGACCCATCGGGCTGCGCGTTGCAATTCAGGGCTCAAAGTTGCGATATTTTTTCGGACCCTGTCTGCAACCGCCAAATCTTCCGATCCAGAGGTTTCTGTGGTATCGCTCATTTGATTCTCTCTTTCTGATTATTCAGAAACATTCTTTTCGAACAATTAGAATTTTAACAATTGTTTCATCTTGCAGCAATATACAAGGAAAAGAAAGACCAAGGTAGTCAAGCACGGCGGGTTGATAAGGGGTCCTAAAAAGTAGGCATCAGCCAGAGATAATTCCCGTGCTAACAGTGCTGATCAAGAAATTGAGGGGCTGGCACCCTACTCGTCGAGGAAACCGCCCCGGAAAAAACTCCAGGCGGTACCGTCGTGCAGATAGAAATGCCCGTCAGAACAAAAATCCTTGCCAGGAAAATACTCCCGGTAGGCCTTGGGAATCAGGCGTTCAAGTTGCTCATCGCTGAGTCCATCAAATTGTTCGGGGGTGATCGGCCTGCCGACCTTTAGTTTGAAGCTGTCCATGCTAGCACTGGACTGTATTTCGACAGAATTTATCGAGTGGGTGCACGGCGCTTTTCGCTACGACTGTGTCGCGTGATTTGGGGCCAACCTCCAACCCAAGTTTGAATTCATATTTTTTAAAAAACGCATCAAACAACTCTCCGCCAAGGGTGGCATACGCTGTCAGCGTGTCTGAGCTTGCCTCATGCTCAAGTAACACTGCACACAAGGGTTGTTCAGCCGGACCGCTTTGAACCTTGGCACCTTTGGCCGGGTCGTACTGGCTGTGTTCTGCGCAGCAATGGATCAGGTTGTCAGCCACCCCTTTGGATGACTTGCTCTTGCGAAAACTGATGAAACTGAGCTGCTGGGTTGGATAAACCAGCTGATGCGCGCATATAGCGGAAAAGGCCACGATAGAACGCTTGGGTCCAACTCCACCTGGCCATAGATAAGACCCTTGGTGCTTGGTGCTCAGTTGCTGCGGTAAGGTGGGTGCGCCCAGATCAAGAAGGAAGACCGGGGTGGCAACAAAGGGGTAATGAAAAATATAGTTGGTTTGGGTCTTAAGTTGACTGGCCCGCAATGGGTAACCTCGAACATCGGTCAACAAGACTCTCTCGTAATTGCGCGGCTTGGCATCCGAAGCAATCGCCGGTAAGGTCAAGGCCGCGCTCAGGCAAGCCAGCCCATTTGTGCAGGACTCAACAAACTCGCGACGATCCATGGCCACTCCAGAAATTGATACGTCAAATTATGAGATTGAACCAATCGCTGTCAAGTCAATCAGGCGCTGACAAGCTGCTGTTGATGCATCAAGACAACTCACCTCCTCTAAAGGCTGAGTTGTTGCCAAGTTTTCTCTAGTCTTTTAATACTGACCGGTTGTGGCGTGCGAAGTTCCTGGGCAAAAAAACTGACCCGCTGCTCCTCCAATAACCAGCGAAATTCCAGCAGACGTTCTTCCATAACGCCTTTGCGCTCTGCGACCAAACGCCAAAATCGCTGCTCCAAGGGCTTTAACTCTGCCATACGGCTTGCATCACGCGAGGGATCACCTCGGTATTTTTCCAGGCGCAGACAAATTGCCTTCAGATAGCGCGGAATGTGTTGCAACGCTTGCCAAGCTGTCTGAACGATGAAATATTTAGGCATCAAACGCTGAAGCTGCTGGTTGCAATCAGCGACAGCATCCGCTGCATACTTTGCGTCTTTGATCTTGCGCACCGCATTGGCATACTCAGTGAGAATGATGCCGGCGAGGCGAGCCACCTCATTGGCAATCAGGGTTAGCCGTCCCCGCCCCTGTTCAAGACGCACTTTGAATTCGGACTCATTGGCCGGCAAGGGGTCAAGCAGAAATGCTCGCTCCAGCGCCACCTGGATCATCTGCGATCGAAGTTCCTCCAGCGTGCCTAAAGGCAGGTAAGCAATTGCCATTTTTTGCAGATCCGGAAGGTTTTTTTCCAAATACCTGATCGCATCCTTGAGTTGCAAGGCAAACAGCCGTCGCAGGCCAGCCCGGTGTTTGCTCAGTGCCATCGATGGCTCGTCAAAGACCTCGATCGAGACAGCATCGCCTTGATCAATAAGCGCAGGAAACCCAACCAGCGTTTGGCCAGATTTTCTGATTTCCATAAGTTCCGGTATTTCCCCGAAGGTCCAGGCGGTGTAGCGGTGCTCTGGGGGCATTTTGGATTCACTCGACCCAGACGACGATATCCCTGAGACAGATTGACCGGTCGACTTGTCAGATCGGGCCGAGTTGGACGACTGCTTGGCAGGGTTGCTATCGCTGACCGGAACTGGCCCGACGCTGGACGAGCCCTCAGGCGTCAAACCAAGCTTGAGCCCGGCCAGCGCCTGAAATGCACCACGCGCTTGAGCCCCCAACTCAGCCTTAAGGGATGACAAATTTCGCCCATGCCCCAATTGGCGCCCATGTTCATCAACCACACGAAAATTCATGAAAAGGTGAGGACTCAGCATGTCCAGCTTGAAGTCTGTGCGTCTGACATCCAGGCTGGTTTCATCGCGGACGATTTTCAGTAGGGCTTCGGTCAGACTGCCCTGCCCAAAACTTTGCGGCTCTGATAACAGGGCTGACAAACGCGCCGCAGATTCTGGCAAGGGGACAAAACGACTGCGAGGTTTCTGCGGAAGACTCTTGAGGAGTGCCAGCACCTTGTCCTTGAGCATTCCGGGTACCAACCATTCGCACTGTTGTTCATTGACCTGGTTAAGCACAAACAGGGGTACGGTGACTGTGACACCGTCTTTGGGATCCCCGGGCTCATGGAGATAGCCAGCAGAGCAATCGACACCGCCCAGGCGCACCGTCCTGGGAAATGCTCCGGTGGTGATCCCTGCGGCCTCATGACGCATCAACTCTTCACGCGTGAGTCGAAGTAAGTTGGGTTGCTTTTTGCTCTCATCCCGGTACCAGCGCTCACATTCATAGCCGTTATGGATGTCGGACGGAAGCAACTTGTCATAAAAGGCAAAAATCAATTCGTCATCGACCAGCACATCCTGTCGTCGGGACTTGTGTTCCAGATCTTCGACCTCGTGGATCAGCTTCTGGTTGGCATTCAAAAAAGGCAGGCGCGTTTCCCATTGACCAGCTACCAAGGCCTCACGAATGAAAATTTCCCGGGCCGCCTCAGGATCAACTCGGCCATAGTTGATGCGCCTCCCACTGTAGATCACCAGACCATAGAGAGTGGCACGCTCAAAGGCCATAACCTCGGCGGCCTTTTTCTCCCAGTGGGGATCAAGCAATTGCTTCTTCAGCAAATGTTCGGCCAATCGTTCTACCCATTGAGGCTCGATCTGGGCAATGCCACGACCAAACAAGCGGGAGGTCTCAACCAGCTCGGCACAAACAATCCAGCGGCCCGGTCGCTTGGACAGATGCGCACCAGGGTGTCGGAAAAACTTGATGCCGCGAGCTCCCAGATATTCGCCACCAGCTCCCGAACCGGCCGGTGTTGTCGTTTCTTCAAGCTTGAAGCCAATATTTCCCAACAAACCGGCAAGCATGGACAGGTGCAGCTGCTCATAGCTTGCAGGCTTGGCGTTCAGTCGCCATTGATGTTCCGTGACTACTGTCAACAGTTGACTATGGATATCACGCCACTCGCGAACCCGTCGAATATTGATAAAGTTTTGCCGCAGCAATCCCTCATACTGCCGGTTACTCAGCTTGTGGGTGGACGTATTTGTCGGACTTGATGCTTTGGCAGCGGTTGGGTTGATCGAGGTCTGATTTGTTGGCAACACATGCTGCCCGCCACGTGAGTCGCTGATCCACCGCCACAACTTGAGATAGCCAACAAACTCGCTTTTTTCATCATCAAACTTGGCATGGGCCTGGTCGGCCTGAGCCTGGGCTTCCAGGGGGCGATCCCTGACATCCTGAACCGACAGGGCTGAGGCAATGATCAAGACTTCCACCAGGGCTTGCTGACTGCGCGCCTCCAGAATCATGCGGCCGATACGAGGATCCAAGGGCAAGCGGGCCAGTTCCTGACCAATGGGTGTGAGTTCATTGCTGGCATCCACCGCGCCCAACTCTGAAAGCAACTGGTACCCGTCGGCAATCGCACGGCCTGAAGGTGCTTCGATGAACGGAAAGTCTTCCACCATACCCAGCCCCAAGGACTTCATGCGCAAAATTACACCGGCCAGGGATGAGCGCAGGATTTCAGGGGTAGTGAACCGATCTCGAGCTGAAAAGTCTTTCTCGTCATACAGGCGTATACAAACTCCATTGGCTACCCGGCCACATCGACCGGCACGCTGGTGGGCTGCGGCCTGACTTATCGGTTCAATCAGAAGCTGCTCCACCTTGCTGCGAAAGCTGTAGCGCTTCACCCGGGCTGTACCGGCATCAATCACATAGCGGATCCCTGGGACCGTCAGTGAGGTTTCCGCAACATTGGTGGCCAGCACGATGCGTCGCTGGTGGTGGGTCTCAAAGATACGGTCCTGCTCGGATTGAGACAGCCTGGCAAACAATGGCAGGACATCGGCGTTGCGCGTTATCGCATGATGACTCAGGTGCTTGCGCAAGTGGTCAGCCGACTCGCGTATTTCACGCTCACCTGGCAAAAATACCAGAATGTCACCCTGTTGCGACGGATCGCGCCAGAGTTCATCAACCGCGTCAGCGATCGCCCCGTTCAGGTCGTAATCCTTGCTTTCGGAAAAGGGGCGCCAGCGCTGCTCAACCGGATAGAGCCGTCCGGACACCATGATGACCGGCGCCGACCCGTGGCGAGAGGCAAAGTGACTGGCAAATCGGTCGGCATCAATCGTCGCCGAGGTCACGATCAACTTCAGGTCAGGCCGGCGAGGCAAAATATTTTTCAGATAACCCAGCAGGAAATCAATATTCAGACTGCGTTCATGGGCCTCATCAATGATCAAGGTGTCATAGGCTTTGAGCAGCGGATCAGTCTGAGTTTCAGCCAGCAAGATCCCATCGGTCATCAATTTGATCGAGGTCGATTTACCGACCCGATCATGAAAACGCACCTTGTAACCCACCACCTCACCCAAGGGGGTCTTCAGTTCTTCAGCAATACGTTTTGCCACAGATGAAGCTGCAATCCTGCGAGGCTGGGTATGACCAATCATGCGGTGGCGCAAACTTCGCCTTGCAGGCCCTTGAGCATCCGGTGACTCAACTCGGGGCAGGCCGCGTCCAAGAGCTAGCGCAATCTTAGGCAGTTGGGTAGTTTTGCCCGACCCGGTTTCACCACAGACGATGATGACCTGATGCTTTTGCAGGGCTGCGGCGATTTCGTCGCGTTTGGCTGACACCGGAAGAGATTCCGGGAACTCGATTTTCAGTGGAACAGAGCTCAAGGCGTGATCTTCATAGACAATCTGTCATTATCCCTGCCAACAAAGCTATCTCCTCTTAGCAATGTCCACTGTTTTCAATTTCACGTTTGTGCCCTGGTTCAGATCCGTGGCGCCCTATATCCACATGCACCGGGGCAAGACCTTCGTCGTGGGGATAGCCGGCGAAGCGATCGCTGCTGGCAAACTGCAAAACCTGGCCCAGGACATCGCGCTGATTCAGAGCATGGGGGTCAAAATTGTCCTGGTCCATGGTTTCCGGCCTCAGGTCAATGAGCAACTGCTGGCCAAGGGACACACGCCCAAGTACTCCCACGGGATGCGCATTACCGACGAGGTGGCACTTGATTGTGCGCAAGAGGCAGCGGGACAGCTTCGCTACGAAATCGAGGCAGCATTCAGCCAGGGGCTTCCCAACACGCCCATGGCAGGCGCCACGGTTCGGGTGATCTCCGGAAACTTCATCACGGCCCGACCTGTGGGTATTCTTGATGGTGTTGATTTCAAGCATTCGGGTCTGGTTCGCAAGGTAGATGTGGCAGGCATTACCCGAACCCTGGATATGGGTGCCCTGGTCCTGTTATCGCCATTTGGCTTTTCGCCCACCGGTGAAGCCTTCAACCTTTCAATGGAAGAGGTCGCCACCTCGGTAGCAACAGCCCTACAGGCCGACAAACTGGTTTTCATTACCGAAATCCCTGGAATCCGCGTTGAGCCTCTGGGCCCAGACACCGAGGACAACCCGATCGACACCGAACTGCCCCTTGCCGATGCGGAAAAGCTGTTGGCTAAATTGCCTCCCGCCCGTCAACCCACCGACATACCCTTCTACCTTCAGTACTGTGTCAGGGCCTGCAAGGGGGGGGTTGATCGAAGCCACATAATTCCGTTCGCCACTGATGGCTCCCTGCTTCTTGAAATTTATGTTCACGATGGCATCGGCACCATGGTGGTTGACGAGAAACTCGAAGAATTACGCGAAGCCACCCCCGACGATGTGGGCGGCATCCTGCGCCTGATCGAGCCTTTCGAGCAAGATGGCACGCTGGTCAAGCGAGATCGCACTGAAATCGAACGGGACATTGGCAACTACACCCTGCTTGAACATGACGGTGTGATTTTTGCCTGCGCTGCGCTTTATCCCTACCCCGAATCCAGGGCAGGTGAAATGGCAGCCCTTACGGTTTCTGCAGAATCTCAAGGCCAGGGCGACGGTGAAAAAATTCTTCGACGCATCGAACACCGTGCCAAGGCCATGGGCCTGGACAGTATTTTTGTTTTGACCACCCGAGCCATGCACTGGTTCCTGAAGCACGGCTTCAAGTCGGTTGACCCGGAGTGGCTGCCTGAAGCCCGCAAACGCAAGTACAACTGGGATCGCAAGTCTCAGGTCTTGGTCAAAAAACTGTGACGGCTCGTGCCAGGGAAATTGCAGTCCAATAAAAGCCAGCCGTGCGATGAATCAAGCTGGGCCGGCATCGGTCTGGCCGGGTTGTTCTGCGATTTTCAGGGGTGCTGATCGTGCCGGTCTAAAAAGGCCTTGAGGGCCGCGTCAAATTTTTCAGTCTGTTCAATATTGGAGATATGGCCGGCATCCGGTATGACCACAAACTCTGAACCGGGCAGATTTTCGTGAATGCGCTTGGCCATGGCGGGTGGCGTGCCATGGTCATTCTCACCCACCAGCACCAAGGTTGGGCACTTGATTTCCTTGAGTCGATCCTGAGTGTCAATTTGCGAAATCGCATCGCAACACCCACAAAACCCATTGACCGGTGTGGCCAGGATACCTTGCGATATTCGATCGATGACCGCAGGGTTGGCGGCTCGAAAAGGCGGGTCAAACCAGCGTGACAGGGTATTCTCCAGCACGCCTTGCATGCCCAGATCACGGGCCATCTGACTGCGCTCCTTCCACATGGTTTGCGCATTGGGCGGGCGGCGGCTGGTCGTGTCACAAAGCGCCAGCGTTGTGAAGACGCCCGGATATTTCAGCGCATAGGTCTGACCAATCATGCCGCCCATGGACAAGCCAACCCAATGGGTGTTTTGAACGCCCAGCGCCTTGAACAGGCCATGGACATCATCCGCCAGTTGCTCAAGGGTGTAAGGCCCAGGTGGAGCACTTGATTGACCATGACCGCGGGTGTCAAAACGCAGCACCTTGAAACGCTGGGTCAGCCATGACATCTGGGGGTCCCACATGGTGCTGTCACAGGCCAGCGAATGAGACAGGGTCATCCAGGGGCCATGGCCCTCAACGGTATAGGCAATTTCAATATCGCCCAGTTGAACTTTGTTTTTTTCCATCGAACTACTCCGATTTGATGCCTGCCGCACGGGATAGTCGCACAAAACTGTCGACCTCTTCAGCAATCAGTTTGTCAAACTCTGCCGGTGTACTGGTCAGGGCCTGGGTACCCAATGGTTTGAGTCGTTGGCCGATTTCAGGACTTTTGAGAATGACCCCGACATCTGCGTTGATTTGCTGTATCACCTTGGCCGGTGTCTTGGCAGGGGCCAGCAGGCCATACCAGAAGATCCATTTGTAGTCGGGAACACCAGATTCAGCCACCGTCGGGACATCGGGCAGGTCAGGCATGCGCTGAGTGCTGGTCACTGCAATCGCCTTGGCTCGCCCGCTCTGAACCAGCTTGATAGCGCTTGCGTACGGCGAGATGAACATGTCCACCCGACCGGCAATCGTCTCGTTCAACGCTTCAGGAATGCCTTTGAAAGGCACATGCACGATATTCAACCCAGCCTGACTTTTCAGCAATTCCACGGCAAAGTGCGAACCGCTTCCGGTTCCGGCGGATGAATAATTCAGCTGCCCGGGCTTGGCTCTGGCCATGGCAATGAATTCGACCATGTTCTTGACGGGCAATGTCGGTGAGACGATCACGAGCGCCGGGCCGGTCGCAGTGAGTGTGATGCCAGAGAGGTCTTTAAGGGTGTCGAACGGCAACTTGTTGTAGAGGGCCGGCCCAATGGCATGGGCCGAAGACACCGACAACAGGGTCAGGCCGTCAGGAGGTGCGCTGGCCACGGCATGGGCAGCAATCGTGCTGCCGGCACCAGGTTTGTTTTCAACGGTGACCGGCTGTTTCCACTTGTCGCTCAAACCTTGTGCAATCAATCGCGCTGTAATGTCGGGGACGCCACCCGGCGTGAAACCGACCAGAATTCGGACCGGCTTGGCTGGAAAGTCCTGTCCCAAAGACAGGACCGGGTTGAACAAAACCCCCAACCCGAGCAAAAGAAAGATTGCTGGGCGCTTGAAGCTAATTGGCATGATGTGTCTCCTAATTGTTGGTAAGCCCAGCCTGCTGGACAGGGTCTGCGTATTTAGTAGCTAGTATCTATCAACCCAGATCGTTCAATCGCTTGGTCTGACGGCGCACCAAACGATCGATATCCGCCACGTCCTGAGCCGACAGTTTAGGGCCAGGCTTGCGAACCGCTTCACTGGCAATAACGCCGCGCTGGTAGAGAAGATGCTTGCGGACTGCCAGTCCGATGTTTTGCTGCTGCTCGTAACGGGCCAGGGGCAAATAGGCATCAAACAGGTCATGGGCCCGCTCCACATCACCCTTTGCATGGGCGGCGCAAACATCAACCATCATTTCCGGGTAGGCAAATCCGGTCATAGCGCCATCGGCACCACGAGACAGTTCCTCCGGCAGGAACAAGCCGCCACCATTGCCGGTCAGGATAGAGATACGCTGAAACTCACCCTTATCACTGGCTGAGCGGATGGCAGAGAGCTTGGCCAGGCCTGGGCACTCCTCAGCCTTAAGCATGACACAGGTGGGTGAATTTTTCAGAATCTTTATCACCACACTGGTGGACATCTGGACCCCAGTCGCCACGGGATGGTCCTGCAGCACCCACGGTACCTGAGGGCCAAGTGTCTGGTTGACCATCTCGAAATAAGCCGTGATCTGGTCATCTGTACGCACAGTGGCGGGTGGAGCCACCATGACGCCGTTGGCACCAAGGTCCATGACGCTTTGGGTCAACTCTTTCATGGGAGCAAAGCCGGCGGCAGAGGCGCCCACGATCACCGGCACCTGCCCGTTCACTCGTGCGAGCACCTGCTTGACAAACGTGCGAGACTCTTCGATCGTGAGTTTGGGAGCCTCGCCCATAATGCCCAGCACTGTCAGTCCGGTCACACCCTTTTCCAGGCAAAAGTCCACCATGCGGTCCGTGCTGGCAAGGTCCAGCGCTCCGGCATCGGTGAAGGGCGTCACAGTTATCAGATAAACGCCCTTGGCGCTGCGATCAAGTTGAGCCAATGATTTCTCCTGAATTGAAAAAGTTTGCTATCGGGATTCAGCGCGGATCAGTCTCAGCGCAAGGAGCGCCAGACCACAAAAAAAGAGGAACGACCAGTTTGCAATCGAGCCGCCCAGAAAGGTCCAATCCACAGCGGTGCAGTCGCCACCTCCCTTGAATATCATGGGTATGGCCCGCTGCAGGGGAAACGATTCAATCATTCCGTAGAAGTCCCGACCGCATGACAGCACCTCAGGCGGATACCATTGCAGCCAACTCTGCCTGGCCGCGACAAAGGCCCCGGCTGCAGTAATCAGAAACAGGTAGCTCGCCACAACCCGCTGGATGGCAGTGGGAGTAACCATCAGCCCGGCAACAGCGCCTACAGCCGACAGCATCAGCGCGTAACGCTGCACAATGCACATCGGACAAGGCTCCAGACCAACTACATGCTGCAGATACAGTCCGAAACCCAGTAAACCCAGACACACCATCACCACGATGGCCATGCACTGGCGAAAGCTAAGACGAGGAAACATCGGAATAAAGAACAGGAAGAATGGGGCGATCCAAAAACTAGGACAATTGGCCGATTATCAATCCAAGTGAGTAAGAAATATGGCACGCATGGTTAACTGTATCAAGCTGGGAAAGGAAGCCGAAGGACTTGACTTTCCCCCCTACCCTGGCGAACTCGGCAAACGCATCTGGCAAAACGTCAGCAAGGAAGCCTGGGCCCAATGGCTCAAGCACCAGACCATGCTGGTCAATGAGAACCGGCTCAACCTGGCGGATGCCCGTGCCCGCCAATACCTGGCTCGTCAGATGGAAAACCATTTCTTTGGTAGCGGCGCAGACGCTGCGGCCGGCTACGTTCCACCAACGGCCTGAGATTGCTTGACGCCATGCACCTGGCGTCCGAATTGCTCCCGACGCAGTGTCAGGGACAGCCTATCTGGCGTGTACTGGACACCCAATTTGATGGCGCCCGTCTGATGGCGTTGTGGCAGGCAAGGCAAAAGCTGTCGCGCCCTCCAACGGTGACGCATCTGGTGGCCATCGCCCAATTGGCGCCGTCACCCAGCGAGATCAAGACTGAGTTGCAAAAGTGGGCAACCGCTGGCGATGAAACCTTGATCGGTGAATTGATCGCCCAATGGCACGGACTTCTGCCCGGTTTACACCGCTTCTGCCTGGCGCAAGGACAGTTTCAATTCACCCTGTGTCTGGGCGAACTACAGCCTATGTTGGTCGAGCAAAACTTTGCTGCCGACCGCATTTGTATGGCGAATCAATTGCCCTGGAACCGCTGGACGGTGAAGGCTTTGGCCCGTTGCTGTCGCCGCGGCACTGCGTTGGTCTTTTCGCAGGCCAATCAAAAACTTCTGCCCGAGCTGCAACAGGCTGGATTTTTGATGACCGATGACGGCTGCCGCTATGACCCGCCCTGGACAATCCGCCGGCGACAACCCCGACATGGCCCGGTTCATGCCAGCGATTGCATCGTCCTGGGTGCTGGCCTATCTGGCGCAAGTGTGGCGAGTGCTTTGGCCCGCCGTGGCTGGCAAGTTGAAGTACTGGACTCAGCAGCCTCCCCGGCTGCCGGTGCTTCCGGACTGCCGGTAGGCCTTTTGGTGCCCCATGTATCGTCCGATGACAGTCCGCGCTCTCAGTTGTCACGCGCCGGGTTGAGGCTTGCCAGGATCGATATTGAAAGGCTTCTTGTTCGAGGTCGCGATTGGGCTGACCCTGGAGTACTGGAGCGCCGCCTTGATCGAGACCTTGGTTTGCCGCCCGGGTGGCCTGCTCAGGATGTTGGGCTGAGTCATCCCGTGCAGTCTGAACCGGCGGCCTGGCGTGCAGACCTGGAGCATGCCCATGAACTTTGGCATCCGCAGGCCCTGTGGGTCAAACCTGCGGCTCTGGTTCGAGCCTGGCTCAGTCATCCAGGCATCACCTTTCGTGGCTTGTGCACGGTTACGCGACTAGAGCGACCTAAATCCGAGTTTGCAAACTCTGAAAACAACAAACACCTCTGGCAGCTGTTTGGTCCGGATGATCGGTTGCTGGCCCAATCCAGCCATGTGGTGATCGCCAACGCAGCCGGTGTTAACCATCTTTTGACTGGGATGCAAGAAACAGTTCCCTTGCCCGACCTGAGGGCCGTAGCAGGCTGCGTCAATCATGGACTGCGTCAGCCAGGAGATGAGGCCTCCTTTCCGCCCTATCCGGTCAATGGTCTGGGCAGTTTGATCCCTGCTGTCCCAACCGATCAGTTGTCAGGCGGGGGCGTTCGCACCGCCTGGTATGCCGGTGCTACCTACGAAGACAGCCAGCGAAGCGAAGATTCGGCAGGCCGCAGTGAGCAAGATAATTTTCGACGCTTGAGCCGTCTTTTGCCCAGTGCCGCCAGAACCCTGGGGCCCGCTTTTGCACCAGACACAACCCAAAGTTGGCGGGGCGTTCGATGTGTCAGCCCGGACCGGCTGCCCCTGGTGGGAGCCCTTGAGCGCGGACCCAACCCTGGCTTGTGGATCAGTGCAGCCATGGGGTCACGAGGTCTGAATTTTTCTCTGCTGTGCGCCGAGTTGCTTGCTGCCCAGCTGGGTGGTGAGCCCTGGCCCGTGCCAGCCAGCCTGGCCAAAAAGATTGATGCTGGGCGCTTTGAACGCAAGGCCTCAAAACCGTCATCCTTGTCGCGGCAGAACCAGGGCCATGATTCAACTGAAACCTCGGGTGCATCCACTATGGGCCCCAAGGGATCCAAAACCCAATAAAATAGAGGGCTTTGACCCAATCCAAGAACCGCTAAATGACCCACGTTGTCACCGAATCCTGTATCCGCTGCAAGTACACCGATTGCGTGGACGTCTGCCCCGTGGATTGCTTTCGCGAGGGCCCGAACTTTCTGACCATCGACCCGGATGAGTGCATAGATTGCGCTGTTTGCATCCCAGAGTGTCCGGTCAATGCCATTTTTGCAGAGGAAGATGTTCCCGCTGACCAGCAACATATGACGGCACTCAACGCCGAACTGGCCAAACTTCCAAACTGGAAGAGCATCACCAAGCGCAAGGTTCCGCCAGCTGATGCCGATGATTGGAAAGACAAGACTGGCAAGCTCTCGGAGCTTCTTCGTTAATCCCTGCATCCATGCAACCTAGTACCCACCCCACCAAGACCCTGTCCGCACAGCAACGCACCTCCGGCATTGAAACCGATGCGGTCATTGTGGGAGCCGGACCTGTGGGGCTGTTCCAGGTTTTTGAGCTTGGGCTGCTTGAAATGAAGGCCCATGTGATTGACTCCCTGGCCTACCCCGGCGGGCAACCGATCGAGCTTTACCCTGACAAGCCTATTTATGACATCCCGGCCATTCCGGTATGTACTGGCAAGGAGCTGACTGATGCCTTGCTCAAACAGATCGAACCATTCGGCGCAACCTTTCATCTGGGCCAAACGGTTACGGTAGTAGAAAAGCAGCCAGATGGCCGCTTTTTGGTTGAAACCAGCAAGGGAACACGCTTTCTGACCAAGACCCTTTTCATCGCGGCCGGCGTCGGCGCCTTTGAGCCCCGCACGCTCAAGGTAGATGGACTCGAAAAGTTTGAAGGGTCTCAGCTGTTTTACCGGGTCAAAAACCCGGCAGATTTTGCCGGCAAAAACCTGATGGTCGTTGGCGGTGGCGATTCAGCCTTGGACTGGACCCTGAACTTCGCAGCCGAAGGTCCGAACAAAGCTGAAAGCGTCATCCTGCTGCACCGTCGTGATGGCTTCAAGGCCGCTCCAGCCAGTGTGGCCAAAATGAAGGAACTGTGTGAGAAATTTGAAATGCAGTTCATCGTGGGCCAGATCACGGGCTATGAAGAAAAGCAGGGGCAGCTTTCCGCCGTCAAGGTTGCCGGCGGTGACGGCGTGACCCGGGTTGTTCCTCTGGACATGCTGCTGGTATTTTTCGGGCTTAGCCCAAAACTTGGGCCAATAGCCCACTGGGGTTTGGACATTGAGCGTAAGCAACTGGTGGTGGACACCGAAAAGTTTTCCACCAGCATCCCGGGCATCTTTGCAGTGGGTGATATCAATACCTATCCCGGCAAGAAAAAGCTCATCCTCTCAGGCTTTCACGAGTGTGCCTTGGCGGCATTTGCGGCTGCAGCCCTGGTTTACCCGCAAAAAGGGAAGATTCATCTGCAATACACCACAACCAGCACAAAATTGCACAAAGTACTGGGCGTGGAGTCGCCGGTCTTTGACTGATTGGTCCAGGCTGGCAGTCTAAAATCAGCTTGTGATTTATTGAAAATATTCGCTAGGGGTGCTTCCTGCCTGAACTTGGCCGGTTGCTGAGAAAAACCCTTTGAACCTGATGGAGTTAATGCTCACGCAGGGAAGCAGTCGAGTCAGCCTTGGTCACCCATCGCCCCACTGCTTGCCCAAACAGAGCGGCAGAACGTAGGGCAGAACGTAGATATGCAAGTGGGTAGATCGTCAAGGCATAAGGTGCATGGCCACTGGTGCAAACCCATGGTTCAACGGACCGTGGCCAAGACCGGTTCGCACTGCACGGCCCGCCTCGATTGCCTGCAGGATGTACCTTCTGGCGTTCTTCACAGCCAAGCTAAGTTCTTGCCCGAGCGCAAGGTTGGCGGCAATGGCCGACGACAGGGTGCAGCCCGTGCCATGTACATTGGCGCTATCAATGCGTGGTGCTGCCAACTCGAGGGTTTCTCCGCTGGCCAATTGCAAGACGTCAACCACCTGGTTACCCGCCAGATGCCCCCCCTTGAGCAATACTGCAGGGGCTCCAAGGGCGAGCAATGCCTGTGCCGCTGGCAACAGTTCGGCCTGGTTAGAAATCGGATGGCCCAGCAACAATTCGGCCTCGTCCAGATTGGGGGTGACCACGCTCGCCAGGGGAAACAGTTCCTTCACCAGCACGGCCACCGTTTCCTCAGCAATCAAGCGGTCGCCGCTGGTCGCAATCATGACCGGGTCAAGGACTACCAGACGAATGCCATAGTGGCGGATCGCCCAAGCCACGACCTCCACCACTTCAGGGGCATGAAGCATTCCAATTTTCAGAGCGTCTGTGCCGATATCGTCAAGCACCGCCTCGATCTGGGACTTGAGGACATCAATCGGCACCCCATGAATAGCCCGAACGCCCTGGGTGTTTTGTGCCGTGATGGCCGTGATGGCGGTCATGCCGTAACAGCCCAGAGCGCTAAAGGTCTTGAGGTCGGCCTGGATACCTGCGCCGCCACCGCTGTCAGAACCGGCAATCGACAAAACGCGGGGGTAATGGGGTTTGGTGCTCATGGTAAAAATTATCGAGGCTTTTTGAAATGACCTCAGCCCGACCCCGCTCGATCGTGATTGGCGCCGGTTTAATGGGCCGATTGCTGGCCTGGCAACTGGCTCGGGCAGGCCACCAGGTCACCGTTCATGAAGCTGGCGATGCACAGGGCAACAATGCCACTGCTCGGGTTGCCGCGGCCATGCTGGCCCCGCTGGCTGAATCGGCAATTACCGAGCCCAGCGTGGTCCGGATGGGACAGTACTCCCTGGTTCGCTGGCCGGAGTTGCTGGGCCAGTTAAAACAGCCGGTATATTTTCAGCAGGAAGGCACGCTCGTCTTGTGGCACCGCCAGGACGCTGCTGAAGCCCAACGCTTTGCAGCTCAGTTGCGTAAAACCCAGACATTGCTGCCGGATCTGCCCACCATGAGAACGCTTGGCAGCGCAGACCTGCAGCATTTGGAACCCAGTCTGGAATCACGCTTTTCGCAGGGTTTGTATTTACCCGCTGAAGGCCAACTTGATAACCGGCAACTGCTTTCAGCCCTGGTCCATGAACTTGAATCAATGGCTATTGAATTGAACTGGAACTCATCCAGAGAACCTGAGGACTTTTCGGGCAATAACGAAACCGAAGCCGACTGGATATTTGACTGCCGGGGCCTGGGCGCCAAGCCGCAATGGCCGCAGTTGCGCGGTGTGCGTGGTGAGGTGGCACGGGTACAGGCTCCACAGGTACGGCTGAGTCGCCCTACCCGTCTGATTCACCCACGCTATCCCATCTACATTGCACCCAAACCTGAGCAGGTGTATGTGATCGGGGCCACAGAAATTGAGAGTGAAGATTTCTCGCCGCCCAGTGTGCGCTCGACGCTGGAGTTGATGAGTGCAGCCTATGCTGTGGATCCAGGCTTTGCCGAGGCACGCATTCTGGAAATCAATACCCAGTGCCGACCTACCCTGCCCGACAATTTGCCTGCCATCCGGCGGCTTGGTCCCAGATCTTTTCAAATCAACGGCCTATATCGACATGGCTTCATGATCGCACCGGCCTTGCTCGATATCACCCTCGAATTGGTCCTTAAAAATGCATCTCCTCTGGCCAACAAGTTTTCACTTGAAATTGGGGCTACCCAATGAAGGTATTGATCAACCAGGTTGTCCATGACCTGCCGGAAGGGGCGTGCCTGGCGCAAGCCATTGACGCCATAGACGCTAAGCAACCCTTTGCCGCTGCCGTCAATACGCACTTTGTTCCACGTGCGCAGTACCATCAACACCTCTTGCACGATGGCGATCACATTGAAATCATTTCCCCAGTCACCGGAGGCTGACATGACAGCCCAGACCAACGACGATCCTCTATTTCTGTATGGCCAGCGCTTTGAAAGCAGACTCTTGCTTGGCACCTCCCGCTACCCGTCGCCCACCCTACTGGCTGCTGCTGTGCAGCGCGCAAGTCCTGCCATGGTGACAGCCTCCCTGCGGCGCCAAACAGCTGTGGCTGGAGAGACAGGCAAGCCATTCTGGCAACTCCTCAAGGACCTGAACGTACCGGTGCTGCCCAATACCGCCGGCTGCCATGGGATTCAGGAGGCCATAACAACTGCGCAGATGGCGCGCGAAGTGTTTGAAACAGACTGGATCAAGCTGGAGGTGATTGGTGATGACTACACCTTGCAACCCGACACCCTGAACCTGGTCACGGCAGCTGAACAATTGATCAGGGACGGATTCAAGGTTTTGCCCTACACCACTGATGATCTTGTGTTGTGCCAGCGTTTGGTAGATGTGGGCTGCCAGGCCGTGATGCCCTGGGCTGCACCGATTGGAACCGGCAAAGGTCCTATCAACCCCTACGCCATGCGTCTGCTGCGCGAACGCTTGTCGGTCCCGCTGATTGTGGATGCCGGGCTTGGTCGCCCTTCGCATGCCTGCAGCGTCATGGAATGGGGCTTTGATGCAGTGCTTCTCAACACGGCTGTTGCTTTAGCCCAAGACCCGGTCGCCATGGCAGGCGCATTCGCCAGCGCTACCCAGGCGGGTCGGGTAGCCTATCTGTCGGGCACCATGACCGAACAGGAGTCCGCCCAACCCTCCACCCCGGTTCTGGGAACCCCCTTCTGGCACCACACCGCAAACTGAGTCTTAATGAATCGACGTATTGGCACCGCCTGATCTATGGGCGCTGAACTGCTCGATATACGCACCTCCTATACCGTTCAAAATTTTTCATGATCACATTGACACCCGAGGCTCAAGCCATTGTTGACGCCCATCAGGACCTGGCCATCCCCATGGACAGAGCCCCCACCGTGAGTTTCAGCCGTACGGAAGAGACCTACCGACATGCCAAACAAGCCTGCCTGGCACTTGGCTTTATCGAGATCGACGCGGAATGCCTAGCCCAGGCCTGGCTGGCCATGACACTGCGCAAAAAACATTTTGACCCGCTGTCCTGGCCCGCAGACGGCGTAGATTTTGGTATGAAGCCATTACCCCGCGCAGAGGGCTTCGCCGCTTGCCCCAAGGAACTGGGACTGTACGCAGTGCTGCCCAACGCAGCGTGGGTCGCTCGAATGGCCCGTGCCGGCGTACCCACCCTGCAACTACGCTACAAGTCTGACGACCCACAGGCTGTGCGCAACGAAGTTCAAGCCGCGGTTCGTGCAGTCCAGGGTACACAATCCCTTCTTTTCATCAACGACCATTGGCAGGAGGCGCTACAGGCCAACGCCTATGGCGTTCACCTGGGTCAAGAAGATCTGCAATCGGCCGACATACCCGCTTTGCAAGCCGCTGGCCTTCGGCTAGGTCTATCCAGCCATGGTTATGCGGAAATGATGATCGCCGACCAATATGGCCCGAGTTATATTGCCATGGGTGCTGTGTTTCCAACCACCTTGAAGCAGATGCCAACAGCGCCACAGGGTCCCGGCAGACTACACGCCTATGCACACCTCATGCGTGACTACCCCTTGGTAGCCATTGGTGGGATTGATGGACAGAACTTGTCGCGGGTCATGACCAGCGGGGTCGGCTCAGTGGCCGTAGTACGCGCGATTACCGCAGCACAAAATCCAGAGGAGGCTTCGGCCCTACTCATAGCCCAGATGCAACAACATCGATCTGACTCGCTGCGTGCATAAGCATTGAGTCACCAAGATTTCCGTCAATTCGCAGCTATAATTTAAAGCTGATCCCCGATAGCTCAGTCGGTAGAGCGCCGGACTGTTAATCCGTAGGTCCCTGG
>JAFMFB010000053.1 GCA_017856435.1 Burkholderiaceae bacterium | reverse complement strand
GTCGGGATCTCCGCTTCGGTCGCCTCCAGAGACAGGATGACCGATCCCATCGCCACCTTGTCGCCCAGCTTGACCTTGATCTCCTTGACCACACCGGACAGACTGGACGGGATTTCCATCGACGCCTTGTCGCTCTCGACCGTGATCAGGGACTGCTCCTGCTGGACCAGATCACCTGGCTTGACCAGTACCTCAATGACGCTCACTGCGTCAAAGTCACCAATATCCGGAATCTTGATTTCTTGCAATGCCATGAATTTCCCCTTGCGATCAAAGCATGACTCGGCGGAAATCCGCGAGGATCTGGCTCAGATAGGCATTGAAACGAGCCGCCAGTGCGCCATCAATCACACGATGGTCGTAGGACAAGGACATCGGCAGGGTCAGTCGTGGTGCAAAGGCTTCACCATTCCATACCGGCTCCATAAAGGATTTGCTCAAGCCCAGTATGGCCACCTCAGGGGCATTGATGATCGGGCTGAAATAGCGACCGCCAATGCCGCCAAGCGAGGAGATGGTGAAACAACCCCCTGTCATTTCACCGGGCAGCAACTTGCCCTCGCGTGCCTTCTTGGATAACTCAGCCAGTTCCTGGGTAATCTGCATCAACCCTTTCTGATCGGCATCTCGAAGGACCGGCACGACCAGGCCGTTGGGCGTGTCAGCAGCAAATCCAATGTGGAAGTACTGTTTGTAAACCAGTGCCTCTCCGTCCAGGGATGCATTGAAATCAGGAAATTTTTTCAGGGCTGCGACCACTGCCTTGATGACAAAGGCCAACAGCGTGAACTTGACGCCTGCCTTTTCGTTTTCCTTGTTCAGCTGTACACGTAGGGCCTCGAGTTCGGTCACGTCGGCGTGCTCGTGGTTGGTGACGTGTGGGATCATCACCCAATTGCGATGCAGGTTGGCGCCACTGATCTTTTTGATGCGTGAGAGGTCCTGCCGAATGACCGGACCGAACTTTTCAAAGTCCACTTTGGGCCAGGGCAGCAATCCCAGTGGCGCCCCCGCATCAGCACCAGCCGACGATGACATTGCCTGCGTCCGAGCCGCGCCCCCCATCACCGCCTTGGTGAAATTCTTGACATCCTCTTCGGTAATACGTCCCTTGGGGCCACTGCCCTTGACATCTTCCAGCGGCACCCCCAGCTCGCGCGCAAACTTGCGAACCGATGGCGAGGCATGGGGTAAGGCGCTCACAACCGCAGCCCCAGGCGCATGAATGGCCTGCGCGGGTACAGCTTGAGCGGGCGCACTCGCAGGCTGCGGCGCGACAGGCGCAGACACCGGCGCCATAGCTTTCTGCATGGCGCCCGAGGCTTGCGAAGGCGCATTCGCAGGCGCCTCAGGGGGAGCCGTTGGCAAGGCAGCAGAGGCTGCCGCCTCCGACGCCTCAAGCGACAGAATGACCGAGCCCTGAGCGACCCGGTCCCCCAATTTGACGAAGATATCCTTCACCACTCCCGATTGGCTGGATGGTATTTCCATTGAAGCCTTGTCAGACTCGACCGTGATCAGCGACTGTTCCGTGACGACGGAATCGCCCGGTTTGACCAGCACCTCGATCACTGCCACATCAGCGAAGTCGCCGATATCGGGAACCTTGATTTCGACCATAGCCATGGATGGGACTCCTACTTTGTGTTCAGGGTGCTGCTCGATCAGTTAGCACGCTGCTGTCCTTTGGGTAAACCTAAAACGTAAAACTTCCGCTCAGGCGTTGAGTGGATTGACTTTTTCAGTCTTGATGCCGTATTTGGCGATCGCTTCTGCCACCTTGGAACTTGGCACTGCCCCCTCATCGGCCAGCGACTTGAGCGCAGCAACAACAA
This sequence comes from Burkholderiaceae bacterium, assembly GCA_017856435.1. GTDB lineage: Bacteria > Pseudomonadota > Gammaproteobacteria > Burkholderiales > Burkholderiaceae_C > Hylemonella. Next base: position 13,684 of record JAFMFB010000053.1, on the reverse strand, counting down.
TGTAGTGGCGGTTGACTTCGAAGTGCTCACGCAACTTGCTTCTGAAGTCACTGCGACCAAAGCCGTCTGTGCCAAGCACTCGATAGCTGCGTCCCTTAGGCAAAAAGGGCCGAATCTGCTCAGCAAAACTCTTCATGTAGTCGGTTGAGGCGACCACCGGGCCCGCATGCTTGTCCAGTTGTTGCGCAACAAATGGGACTTTGGCTGGATCGTTCGGGTGCAACAAGTTCCACCGCTCGCAGTCCTGTCCATCCCGGGCCAGCTCATTGAAGCTCGGACAACTCCAGACATTGGCTGCCACGCCCCATTCTTTTTCCAGCAACTGTTTGGCCGCCAGGGACTCGCGCAGAATCGCGCCGGAACCAAGCAAATTGACCCGCGGCGTCTTCTTGGCCCCCTCCTGCAGCAGGTACATCCCCTTGATGATCTGCTCTTCAGTGCCAGGCTTGAGACCTGGCATGGGGTAGTTTTCATTGAGCAAGGTGATATAGAAAAAGACATTTTCCTGTCGCTCCACCATGCGCTTAAGACCATGGTGCATGATGACGCCGACCTCATGGGCAAAGCTAGGGTCATAGCTGATGCAGTTGGGAATGGTGCTGGCCAGAACCTGACTGTGCCCATCCTCATGTTGCAAACCTTCACCATTGAGTGTGGTTCTTCCGGAAGTCCCGCCCAACAAAAATCCCCGGGCCTGCATGTCACCGGCTGCCCAGGCAAGATCCCCGACCCGTTGCAGGCCGAACATGGAGTAGAAGATATAGAAGGGAATCATGATGCGGTTGTTCGTTGAGTACGAAGTAGCCGCTGCAATCCAGCTGCTGATACCACCGGCTTCGTTGATGCCTTCCTGCAGGATCTGGCCCGCCTTGTCTTCCTTGTAGTACATCACCTGGTCCTTGTCGACCGGCGTGTATTTCTGCCCTTCAGGGTTGTAGATGCCAATCTGACGAAACAGACCCTCCATACCAAATGTGCGGGCCTCATCGACCAAAATAGGCACAACACGTGGGCCCAGGGCCTTGTCGCGAAGCAACTGGGTCAGAAAGCGCACATAGGCCTGGGTGGTGGAAATTTCCCGACCCTCGGCTGTGGGCTCCAGCACTGACTTGAAGATGTCCAAGTCCGGAACGGTGAAGCTTTCACTGGCGCGTTCGCGTCGTTTGGGGAGATAACCCCCCAGGGCCTTGCGGCGCTCATGGAGATATTTCATCTCGGGGGTGTCATCAGCTGGCTTGTAGAAAGGGATTTTTGCCAGCTCGCTGTCGGGGATGGGAATGTTGAAGCGATCGCGCATGTAGCGAATGTCGTCATCCCCCAGCTTTTTTGTCTGGTGCGCCGTGTTCTTGCCCTCCCCGGCCTTGCCCATGCCGTATCCCTTGACAGTCTTGACGAGCAGGACCGTTGGCCCCCCCTGGCTGTTCTGGGCCCGGTGAAAGGCGGCATAGACCTTCTTGGCGTCATGACCGCCACGACGCAAGTTCCACACTTCCTCATCGGTCATTTTTGCAACCATTTCCAGAGCCCGCGGGTCGCGGCCGAAGAAATTCTTGCGCACAAAGGCACCATCGTTGGCCTTGAAGGCCTGGTAATCGCCGTCAAGGGTGTCAAGCATGATTTTGCGCAGCACCCCTTCCTTGTCACGTGCCAGCAAGGGGTCCCAGTTGCTGCCCCAGATCAGCTTGATGACGTTCCAGCCGGCGCCCCTGAACTCGCCTTCGAGTTCCTGAATGATCTTTCCGTTACCACGAACCGGGCCATCCAGACGCTGCAAGTTGCAGTTGACAACAAACACCAGGTTGTCAAGCTTTTCACGGGCCGCCAGCCCAATCGCGCCCAGGCTTTCAGGTTCATCCATTTCGCCATCCCCGCAGAACACCCAGACCTTACGTTGGCTGGTGTCGGCAATGCCGCGGGCGTGCAGGTATTTCAGGAAGCGCGCCTGGTAAATCGCCATGATCGGGCCCAAGCCCATGGAAACTGTGGGAAATTGCCAGAAACCCGGCATCAGCTTGGGATGGGGGTAGCTAGGAATACCTTTGCCGTCCACTTCCTGGCGGAAATTCAGCAACTGCTCTTCACTGATCCGGCCCTCCAGAAAGGCACGTGCATAAATACCAGGCGCTGAATGCCCTTGGATGTACAGCAAGTCACCGCCATGGTTGCCGCCCTCATCAGTGTTGTCACCGTGCCAAAAGTGGTTGAAGCCGGCGGCAAACATATGGGCCACAGACTGGAATGAGCTGATATGGCCCCCCAGATCACCCCCATCGTAGGGATCGAGACGGTTGGATTTGACCACCATCGCCATGGCATTCCAACGCATATAGGCCCGCAAGCGCCCCTCAAGTTCCAGATTGCCAGGACTGCGCTCCTGCTCATCCACCTCAATGGTATTTACGTAACCAGTAGTGGCCGAAAACGGCATATCAATGCTGTGTTGCCGTGCATGCTCCAGCAATTGCTCCAGAAGAAAATGCGCTCTTTCTGGCCCTTCCTGCTCAATGACGGCCGCCAGTGCGTTCATCCACTCTAGGGTTTCCTGGCGATCGGTGTCAATCATGAGGTCACTCAATGGCTTGCCTGGCAGTGCTGACATGGTTGGCTCCTAGGACAATGTGTTACGTGATTGCAATGGCTACAACTGTTGAATTAGGCGAGTTTCTCATAAAAATACTAAATTTCAAATAATGCATATGATTTTTACATAATGAAATAGAAAACAGAAACCTTGAGGACAAACTGATTAAAGTATGAGGCTATGGAATCAAAAAAGGGTCAATGTTGATTCTGAACCAGCTTAGAGCACGGTTGCCAACACGACAACTCTTGCAAAAATTTCGCCGCTGGTGGCAAAAACAAGCACCAGCACGACAGGACCGGTATGCGGTGCTTGCACCATTGTTGGCCGTTTTAGTGTTTCTGGCAGCCATCGTTGCGGCATTCGGCTACCTACGACTTGAGGAGATGGAACGCGAGCAGGAGGAGGTTCGGCACGACGTGGAGTACGCTCAGCAGCGGCTCAGATTAAGTCTGCTGGAACGCCAGGAGACCTTAGGTCCGCTGACAGTAGATATGACCGAACGACCCTGGGATCTTGCAAATTTCAGATCCAAGGCAGAAGGCTACCTCCGACAGAATTCGGAAATTGAAAGGCTCAGCTGGGTCACTGATACAGGCAGCGTTCGAGCCAGTGTGAGTGACAAGGGCCTACATTCAGTGACGAGCAAGGAAGAACAGCTTGAACTGGAAAAGAATATTGGACTGGTGCGCGTTTTTCAGAAAAGCATCTACGCCATCAAAGGAAAGCCACGGGATGGCAATGCAGTACTTGAGATTTACCTACCGCTAAATCGAAAAAACCGACTGGCCGGTGTTTTGCTTGCCGAGTATTCAATTGAAACCATTTACTGGAACACCATCGTTCCGGAATTGTCGAAGCGGTACGCCATATCGATGCTGGATGTCGATGGGAAAATGCTTGCCGGGCGTGAATTCCCCAAACTGAACCCCGCAACACGGCTGCTGCCCTGGGTCCGATCATCGATTGAATACGAAATTCCGGTTGCGGCTGCAGGCAATCAGATCCGGTTACGTGCACAAGGTTACCGAACCTCCCTCGGACTGGTGGGCAACGGATTGTTCTGGTTGGTGGTCACACTCAGTGTGATCAGTGCCTGGATGTTGATTGCTAACTGGCGTCACAACCGAAGCCGCATGCAAACTCAAAAAGCCCTGATTGCAGAAACCAATTTCAGGCGAGCCATGGAAAACTCCATGCCAACTGGCATGCGCGCCATGGACCTCAAAGGGCATATTACTTACGTCAACACGGCGTTTTGTCAGATGACCGGCTGGAGCGAGGAAGATCTGGTGGGCTCAACACCCCCATTCCCCTACTGGCCTGAAGAAGACAGAGACATGATGATGTCCTGGTTGGATGATGAGCTCAACGGGCGAATTACGGCCGGTGGCCTCCAGGTACGTGTCAAGCGGAAAAATGGAACCCTCTTCGATGCCCGCTTCTATGTGTCCCCTTTGATTGACGCATTTGGTAAACAGACCGGCTGGATGACGTCAATGACTGACATCACCGAACCCAACCGCATCCGGGAACAGCTGTTTGCCTCTTATGAACGCTTCACCACAGTTCTAGATGGCCTGGACACCTCGGTATCTGTCGTCCCCAGCGCAACCGAAGCCAAGCATCTTGAGCTCCTGTTTGCCAATACCTTGTACAAGGAGTGGTTTGGAACCGGCATTGAAGGTCACCTACAACTGGCGCAATATGAACCCCCATCAGTGCCCAATACATCTATACAAACAAGCCTCGAAGAAGGCGAGAACGCCGAGGTTTATGTGGAAAGTCTGGACAAGTGGCTGGAGCTCAGAATTCGTTATCTGACCTGGGTCGATGGAAGGCTGGTCCAAATGGTGATTGCCAGCGACATCACCCCTCGCAGGCTGGCTGAAGAGCAGGCCGCGACGCAGGCCGAGCGCGCGCAGACGGCCAGCCGCCTGATCACCATGGGAGAGATGGCCTCCGGCGTTGCCCATGAACTCAATCAGCCGCTGACAGCCATCAGCAACTACTGCAACGGCCTGGTGTCGCGTATTAAATCCAAGCGCATTGCAGACGGCGAACTGGTAAATGTTCTGGAAAAGACCATGCACCAAGCGCAACGAGCCGGGCAGATCATTCTGCGTATCCGCTCCTTTGTGAAACGCAGTCAACCCAACCGGACCCTGTCAGATATCAACCACATGGTGGAGGAGGCTGTCGAACTGGCTGAAATTGGCATGCGTCGCCACAATGTGCGGCTGCTTCGCCATATCAGTGCGCACCTGCCACCCCTGATGGTGGATCCCATCCTGATTGAGCAGGTCCTGATCAATCTGCTCAAGAATGCCGCCGAATCCGTCTCGCAGGCAAAGTCCACCCAAGGACCACGCCAAGTGGAACTCAGCATTGATCATGCCGCGCAGGATGGCCGTGCCGGGATCGAATTCAGTGTCTGTGACAACGGCATTGGCATACAAGACGATGCCATGGAGCGGATGTTCGAGCCGTTTTACACCACCAAAACTGAAGGCATGGGGATCGGACTGTCCTTGTGCCGCTCAATCATCGAGTCTCATCTGGGGCGGCTGACAGCCCGGAACCTCTACAATGCCGGTCAGATCACGGGCTGTTGTTTTTCTTTTTGGCTACCCTTGCCTGAGGCAGAAAGCCAACTTGCACCACCGGTTGAACAACCTATTGAAAAAGTTTCGGGATAGCGAATGAGTCTGATTCCAAAAAAAGGCACGGTTTATGTTGTGGACGATGATGAAGCCGTTCGGGATTCACTTCAATGGTTGCTCGAAGGCAAGGACTTTCGGGTCAGTTGTTTTGATTCCGCCGAGTCATTTCTGACCCGCTACGACCCTCGAGAAGTCGCCTGCCTCCTGGTCGATGTGCGCATGGGTGGCATGTCGGGGCTTGAACTGCAAAACCGGCTGATTCAGGATGAGTCCTTGCTGCCCATAGTTTTCATTACCGGCCACGGCGATGTTCCGATGGCGGTGGACACCATGAAAAAGGGCGCCATGGATTTCATACAGAAACCCTTCAACGAGGAGCGCTTGGTTGCCTTGGTAGAAAGCATGCTGGAGCGAGCGCGTGGCAGCTTTTCAGAGCATCAGCAGGCGATCAGCCGCGATGCCCTGCTGTCCAAGCTGACCGGGCGTGAAAGCCAGGTGCTCGAGCGGATCGTGGCTGGACGCCTCAACAAGCAGATTGCGGACGATCTGGGCATCAGCATCAAGACCGTGGAAGCCCATCGGGCCAATATCATGCAAAAGCTGAGCGCCAACACCGTGGCTGATCTGCTCAAGATTGCCTTGGCGCCCAACGCTGCCAAGGCCTGAGCGGACCAGCCCATCTTTTTCAACCGCCAGCGCCATCTCTGCGCTGGTCATGTTTTTTATCTGACATCACCATGACTGCCCAGTTGATTGACGGCATCGCTCTTTCCAAAAAAATACGCTTCGAAGTGGCTCAACGGGCCAAGGCCCTCAAGGAAATTGGCATTCAGCCTGGCCTGGCGGTCATTCTGGTTGGAGATAATCCAGCCTCTCAGGTTTATGTGCGCAACAAGGTGAAGGCCTGCGAAGAGAGCGGCATTCGCTCAGTGATGGAAAAATATGATGGCAGCATGACCGAGTTGGCCTTGCTGGAACGGGTGGCAGCCCTGAATTCCGATCCCGCCGTCCATGGGATCCTGGTCCAGTTGCCGCTGCCAGCTCATATTGATGCTCACAAGGTGATCGAGGCCATCTCACCGGAAAAAGATGTCGATGGCTTCCATGTGGCCAGTGCGGGCGCGCTGATGGTTGGACAGCCTGGATTCTGGCCGTGCACACCTTATGGTTGCATGAAAATGCTCGATAGCATCAGCTACCCACTCAAGGGCAAGCACGCGGTCGTGATTGGCCGATCCAACATTGTGGGCAAACCCATGGCCCTGATGCTGCTACAGCAAAGCGCAACAGTCACGATTTGCCATAGCGCCACACCAGACCTCAAGGCCATGACCCTGCAAGCCGATGTGGTTGTTGCTGCTGTAGGAAAGATCAATGTTCTGACCGCTGACATGGTCAAGCCGGGTGCAGTTGTGATTGATGTCGGGATGAACCGAAACCAGGACGGAAAACTCTGCGGTGACGTCGACTTTGAGAGTGTTCGACAGGTTGCCGGCTGGATTACGCCAGTGCCTGGGGGTGTCGGCCCAATGACTATCACCATGCTCCTAGTCAACACCCTGACTGCCGCAGAACGACTTGGGCGGGCCCACTGAAGTTTTGAATCCCCGACACCCTTGCAGTCGGGCCGCACGGCACCATATTCATTGAAACCTTTTTGCAGACGATGAACAACCCGCTTCTTGACTTTTCCGATCTTCCGAAGTTTGACAAAATCCTGCCTGAGCATGTCGGTCAGGCTGTGGACACCCTGCTGGCGCGTGCCGAACTTGCGCTGCAGACTGTCACTTCAGACGCCTTTCCCCCCCAGTGGCAAGAAATTTCACGGGTTCTGGACGCAGCGACTGAAGAACTGGGGCGCGCCTGGGGGGCTATCAACCACCTCAACAGCGTGGCTGACAGCCCAGAGTTACGAGCCGTTTACAACGCCGCCCTGCCCCGCGTGACAGATTTCTGGACTCGCCTGGGCGCCGATGAACGCTTGTATGCCAAGTACAAATCCATCCCTCCCGATAGCCTGAATCCGGAACAGCAGCAGGCTCACCGCAACGCCTTGCGAGGGTTCGTTTTGGGCGGTGCCGAGCTCTCTGGGGCTGACAAGCAGCGCTTTGCCCAAATTCAGGAGCGTCAGGCGGAGCTGACACAAAAATTCAGCGAGAACGTGCTGGATGCTACCGATCAGTTTGCTTATTACGCACAGGCCGGCGAAGTTGATGGACTGCCCGAGGATGTACTTCTGGCAGCCCGGGAAGCAGCCAAAAAGGATGGGCAAGAGGGTTACAAGCTCACCCTGAAAATGCCGTCCTACCTGCCCGTCATGCAGTATGTCCACAACGCAGAACTCCGGCAGCGCCTTTATCGGGCTTACGTGACCCGGGCCTCAGAACAGTCTGACCAGGCTGCCCGTAAATTTGACAACAGCGCCATCATTCGGGAGTTGCTGGCCCTGCGTGCGGAAGAGGCCAAACTTCTTGGCTATAAAAATTTTGCTGAGGTCTCTGTCGTTCCCAAGATGGCCGATTCACCCCAACAAGTGGTCGAATTTCTGCGTGATCTTGCCCTGCGCGCCCGCCCGCACGCCTTGCGTGACCTCCAAGAGATGCAACAGTTTGCTCTGGAGCGTTTGCAAATCACCGATCCTCAGCCTTGGGACTGGCCCTACATCTCGGAAAAACTCAAGGAAGAGCGCTACGCCTTCAACGAACAGGAGGTGAAGGCGTATTTCACCGCGCCCCGGGTACTGGCGGGCTTGTTCAAGATCGTCGAGACTCTGTTTGATGTCTCTATCCGACCCGATCAAGCTTCCACCTGGCACCCGGGGGTGAGTTTTTACCGGATTGAAAGAACTGGACCCAACGGGGTTGAGCTGATTGGTCAGTTCTACCTCGACCAACCGGCACGCACCGGCAAGCGGGGTGGCGCCTGGATGGATGATGTTCGGTCTCGCTGGCTGCGTCCGGACTCGGGCAAATTGCAAACCCCGGTTGCCCACCTGGTCTGCAATTTTGCCGATGGCCTGGATGGCAAGCCCGCATTGCTCACCCATGATGATGTCATCACCCTGTTCCATGAATTTGGGCATGGCCTGCACCACCTTCTGACCCGGGTGAATGAGCGGGATGTGGCAGGGATCAGTGGCGTCGAGTGGGATGCGGTTGAACTTCCCAGCCAGTTCATGGAGAATTTTTGCTGGGAATGGAGCGTTCTGAGTGACATGACGGCTCATGTCAAAACCGGCTTGCCCATGCCCCGTGAGTTGTTTGACAAGATGCTGGCCGCCAAAAATTTCCAGAGTGGCATGCAGACACTGCGCCAGATTGAATTTGCCCTGTTCGACATGCTGCTACACACCGAGCACGATCCGGCACACGATATCCAAGATCTGTTGGATCAGGTTCGTGCGGAAATCGCTGTCCTGCAGCCACCCCCCTGGAGCCGGACCGCTCACAGCTTCAGCCATATTTTTTCCGGCGGCTATGCGGCTGGCTACTACAGTTACAAATGGGCTGAGGTACTCAGTGCCGATGCTTATGCAGCCTTTGAGGAAACTCTCGAGCCGGATGGACGCCCCAGTCCCGATACTGGTAGAAAATACCGCCAGTCCATCCTGGAGGTTGGCGGTAGCCGCCCGGCCATTGAGTCCTTCAAGGCCTTCCGCGGGCGCGAACCTCGACTGGAGGCCTTGTTGCGACACCAGGGCATGGCACTAACCGTCACGAGTGATAACTGCAATCTTGAAGTCAAGTCAGCTCATGCACCGATCCTGTCCTCTGCTGGTGCTCAGCCTGTGGCTGGCGCTGCCCAATCAAGGGGACGCTGAAACCATCTATCGCCAGCTGGGGTCCGATGGGCGCATCACCTATTCGGACAAGCCGCTGGGGAATTCGGCAGCGCTCAAGCCCTCTGGGGGCAGTGGCACGGAGCTCCCTGCCGCAGAGGCCGCTGCCGGCCTACCCTATGAGTTACGACAGGTGGTCAGTCGTTACCCGGTAACCCTGTACAGCGGTCCAGGATGTCAGCCCTGCAATTCGGCCCGCGCCCTGTTGCAGTCCCGTGGTGTCCCATTTGCCGAGCGCACCGTCAGCACCCCTCAGGATGGTGAGGCCCTGCGGCGCATCAGCGATGAACTGATGCTGCCAGTGCTAAAAATTGGTTCACAGGTGCTCAAAGGGTTTTCTGCCGACCAATATGACCAATACCTCAGCCTGGCAGGCTACCCAAAGACATCGAAGTTGCCCGCCAGCTATCGACAACTGCCCGCCATCCCTCTGGTCGAGATCAAGAAGGCCGATACAACCCCGCAACCCACGCCAGCGGGTCAATTGCCAGCCAACGAGAACCCTAGCAATCCTGGCGGCATCGTCTTCTAGAAATTCAGGGTGATCACGCCCTGGGCCGTGCCCAGCAGACACACCTGCGCGCGTTGGTGGGCGAACACGCCCACGGTCACCACGCCAGGCCATTGGCTGACCATGGATTCAAATTTCAGGGGCTCGCTAATCTGCAGTCCAGTCACATCCAGGATATGCTGCCCGTTGTCAGTCACCCAGGGAAGTTCACCCTTCATCCTGAGCTTGGCCACCCCGCCCAACTCGGTAAACTGACGTATCAGTCGCCCGGTGGCCATCGGAATAACTTCCACCGGCAAAGGAAACTTACCCAAAGTCTGAACCCGCTTGGATTCATCGGCAATGCAGACAAACATCCGCGATTGGGCAGCCACAATCTTTTCCCGGGTGAGTGCCGCACCGCCGCCCTTGATCATGCATCCCGAACCGTCGATTTCGTCAGCGCCATCAATGTAGACGGCCAGTTCACCTACCTCGTTGGCGTCAAACACCTTGATGCCCAAGGCCTGCAGTCGCTCGGTACTCGCTAGCGAGCTTGAAACCGCCCCTTTGATCTGATGTCGCAAAGCCGCCAGCGCATCAATAAACTTGTTGACGGTGGAGCCGGTCCCCACGCCGACAATTTCGCCAGCCACTACATATTTGAGGGCTGCCTGGCCTACCTGGGTTTTAAGTTCGTCTTGAGTCAGCATAAATATCGCCCGGCGATCTGTGAAAATTGCACTATCTGCAGGAATTATCCATGTCTCTGATCCCCTACGGTCTGACCCGTCCCTTTCTGTTCAGCCTCGATCCCGAATCCGCCCATGATCTCACGCTGGACATGTTGGCGCGCACCCAGAACACGCCCCTGTCCTGGAGCTATTGCCAGGGCCGGGTTGATGATCCGCTGACCCTGGCTGGCCTAAGATTTCCGAACCGGGTGGGCCTGGCTGCAGGGCTGGACAAAAATGCCCGCTGTATCGATGGCCTGGCAGCGATGGGGTTTGGCTTTGTTGAGGTCGGCACGGTCACGCCCCTGGCGCAGCCGGGTAACCCAAAACCGCGCATCTTCAGGCTGGAGCAGGCCAATGCGCTGATCAATCGACTGGGCTTCAACAACGACGGGCTTGATGCCTTTGTTGCCAATGTCAAGCGCGCCAGCTTTCGCAGCAAAGGGGCGCATCCGGTACTGCTGGGACTGAATATCGGCAAGAATGCAGCGACCCCGATCGAACGCGCCACCGATGACTACCTGATCGGCTTGGCCGGGGTCTATCCGCATGCCGACTATGTAACCATCAATATTTCCAGCCCGAACACCAAGAACCTCAGAGATTTGCAAAGTGATGAGGCCTTGGATGCTTTGCTGGGTGCTATCGGAACACGGCGAACTGAATTGGCTGCTGAACATGGCAAACAGGTGCCGGTGTTCGTGAAAATCGCACCCGATCTGGACCCGGCCCAAATCAAATTGATTGCCAGCACTCTGATCAGGCATGGCATGGATGGCGTGATCGCCACCAACACCACCATCAGCCGCGCGGCGGTGGAAGGCCTGACCCATGCCCAAGAAGCTGGCGGCTTGTCAGGTGCGCCGGTGTTGCAAGCCAGCAATCAGGTCATCCGCCAATTGCGGGCTGCACTGGGCAAGGACTTTCCGATCATCGGAGTTGGCGGCATTCTGAGTGCGCAGGATGCCCTCAGCAAGATCGAGGCAGGCGCCGACCTGGTTCAGATCTACACCGGGCTGATTTACAAAGGCCCGCAACTGGTCAGGCAGTCTGCCGAGGCCATCCGAAACGCCCATCCCAAAAACACCTGATCTGAACGTCAAAGACAAAAATTGAAGGTTTCCCAAGCGGTATAGTCGCGCCTCGTGCTTCAACATCAAGTCTTTAGGAATACCCATGCTCTGGAGTGAAGAACATTTCGTGATGCGCGAGGATGTACGCCTGTACGTTTACCGCAAGAGGGCTACAGCGCCTGTGCCAGGCCAGGCGGTACTACCGGTGCTGTTTCTGGTTCATGGATCAACGGTGTCAGGACGCAATACCTATGACCTGCACGTGCCAGGATCAGAAGACTATTCGGTCATGGATCACTTTGCTGCCAAGGGCTATGACGTCTGGACGGTAGACCATGAGGGCTACGGACGATCCAGTTGGTCCGGCCGGGGCAATAGTGATATCCGGACTGGCGCCAGGGATCTGGCCTCAGTTATTCCATTTGTTCTGGAAAAAACAGGGGCACAACAGGTTCGCATGTTCGGTTCATCATCGGGGGCCCTGCGAGCCTGCCTTTACACGCAGGCCCACCCGGACAAGGTCGAACGCCTGGGCTTATCGGCGCTCGTTTACACCGGCGCAGGCTCGCCCACTCTGGAGCAGCGCCGCAAAAAACTGCCAGAATATTCCAGCAGCCCTCGCCGCAAGGTCGATCTGGCTTTCTATGAAGGCATGTTCAACCGCGACAAACCCGGCAGTAGCGAAGCCACTGTGCCGCGGGCCATTGCCGACGCTGAACTGCCCTTGGTCAGCGAAGTGCCAACCGGCACCTACGTAGATATGTGCGCCAACCTTCCTGTTGCCAGCCCTGAAGCACTGCCCTGCCCGACACTGATCATTCGAGGTGAGTTCGACGGAATTGCTGCTGAACCTGATCTGCTCGACTTCTTTGCTCGCCTGCCCAACAAGGACAAGCAGTTTGTGGCGCTCTCAGGCATTGCCCACAATCCGATGATGGGCGTGCAACGTCACAAGTTCTATCACGCCCTTGAGTCCTTTCTGGCCATGCGCTTCTGAGAACATCGCCTTTTTTCAAGTCATTGAACGGAGACTCACAAATGAACCGTATTGAGTGGACCGGCGGCACGCCACACTGGACCAACAAAGGTGAGGTTCGGCTGTTTCTTTGGCAAAAAGCGGCTTCGCCAAAAGTCCCGCACGCCGGTACCATTCTTTTTGTCCATGGTTCCTCGATGGCCTCCCAGCCTACCTTTGATCTGAGCGTGCCCGGTCGGCCGAATTCTTCCGTCATGGACTGGTTTGCTGAACGCGGCTTTGACACCTGGTGTATGGACAATGAAGGCTACGGCCGATCGGACAAGCAACGTGCGATCAATTGCGACATCAGCAACGGAGCCGACGACCTGATCGCAGGCAGCGATTACATCCGTCAGGTCAGTGGCGCCTCCCGCTTGCTGGTCTATGGCATTTCTTCAGGCGCTCTCAAGGCGGCCCTGTTTGCGCAGCGTCACCCTGAACGCGTGGCCCGACTGGCCCTCGATGCATTCGTATGGACGGGTGAAGGCAGCCCAACCCTGGCTGAGCGACGAAAAAAACTTCCTGACTTCCTGGCCAAGAATCGACGACCGATCGACCGGGCTTTTGTCCACAGCATTTTTAACCGGGATCATCCGGGGTGCGCCGACGAGGCGACAGTGGAAGCCTTTGCAGATGCCATCCTGACGCTGGACGACTCCATGCCGACCGGCACCTATGTTGACATGTGCTCAAAACTGCCGTTGGTGGACCCGCAAAAGATTTCCGCCCCCACACTGATTATGCGAGGCGAGTTTGACGGCATCGCAGCACTCGATGATTTGCTGGCGTTCTACCGCAGCTTGCCCAGCACCAACAAGCAATTTAGCATCATGCAGGGTATTTCCCATGCAAGTTTCCAGCAAAAGAACTACCTGATGGTCTACCACATCCTTCACGCGTTCTTTGCCATGCCGGAACCTCAGTACAAAGGTTAACAATGAAATTCACGAAACGCTCTTGCTTGTTTGCTCTCGGATTGCTGCTAGGCAGTTCACTGGCCCAGGCTTACCCGGATCGCCCGATCAAACTGATCGTGCCCTTCGGCCCAGGGGGCTTCACCGATGTGGTGGCGCGCATCCTCGGCCAGAAACTCGGCCCGGCCATGAACACCTCCTTTGTCATCGAAAACAAGCCCGGTGCTGGCTCCACCATCGGCATGGACCTGGTGGCCAAGTCCGCGCCCGACGGCTACACCCTGGGCATGATTTCCTCCACCCACACCATCAGCCCATGGATCTACAAATCGGTGCCCTACGACCCGATCAAGAGCTTCACCCCGATCGGCAA